>CAYWGW010000004.1:0-53510 GCA_964457385.1 uncultured Spirochaetaceae bacterium | reverse complement strand
TGGAGCACGAGACCAGATTCGAACTGGCGACCCTCACGTTGGCAACGTGATGCTCTACCAACTGAGCTACTCGTGCATGAAACCGCCGTGATCGAGCCGCATCGGTTGGTACGACGCGGCGGGAGCTAGTGTTTAAGCAACCCTCGGGCCATCGTCAAGCGCTCGTCTGCGGGACCCCTCGAAGCGAGCAAGCGAGACCGACTCGAGCCCGGCGCATCTTGCCCCTCGGGAATGAGTCAGCCGGGCATTCCTACAGCTTGGTGATCTTCTCCCGATCCGCTCGCACGGCCTTCGTGGCATTGCGGGTATCGAAGACCCGGGGCCCCACGCGCACGACGCGATCGTAGTCGACGTCGGGATGGTCCGTGAGGATCACGATCAGATCGCAGCCCCGAAGTACGTCGTCGGTCAGGTCGACGGACTTCATCGACTCGCCCGCGAAGTCGCATTCCGCGACATAGGGGTCGTGATACCGGATCTCGGCGCCGCGCCGACGCAGTGTGGCGACCACGTCGAGCGCCGGCGACTCCCGCATGTCATCCACGCCCGATTTGTAGGCCACACCGAGTACGAGGATCCGCGCTCCGTTGACGGCGAGCCGATCCTCGTTGAGCAGCTCGGCGATCCGGTCCACCACGTGGTCGGGCATGCTGCCATTCACCTCGGTGGCGAGCTCGATGAAGCGGGCTGGGAAGTTCAGCGACTTCATCTTCCAGGACAGATAGGCCGGGTCGACGGGGATGCAGTGCCCGCCGAGGCCGGGGCCGGGGGTGAACTTCATGAAGCCGTAGGGCTTGGTCGCCGCCGCGTCGATCACCTCCCAGACGTCGAGATCGAGCTTCTCACACATCAAGGCGATCTCGTTGGCGAGACCGATGTTGATCGCCCGGAAGGTATTCTCGAGCAGCTTCACCATCTCGGCGGCCTGGGTCGAGGAGACCGGGACCGTCGTCTCGAAGACGGTGCCGAAGACCTGGCAGGCGAGCTCGGTGCAGAGTGGCGTCTCGCCGCCGACGACCTTGGGGACGTTCTTCACCTTGAACTGGCGATTGGCCGGATCGATCCGCTCGGGCGCGAAGGCGAGGGAGAAGTCCTTGCCGATCTCGAGCCCGGCATCTTCGAGCATCGGGATCACGAACTCGTGGGTCGTGCCCGGGTAGGTCGTGCTGCCGAGGATCACGAGCTGTCCCTCGCGCAGGTACTTGCGGATCTCGGACACGGCGGCAGCGATGTAGGAGACGTCGGGATCCTTGGTCTTGCGCAGCGGCGTGGGCACGCAGATGTTGATCACGTCCATCGCGGCCAGGGTCTCGAACCCGGTGGTGGCCGTGAGACGACCCTGCTCGAGCAGCGCCGCGATGGAGCCGGACTCGACATCCCCGATATAGGATCGACCCTGGACCAGCGCGCGGACCTTGGTCGCGTCCACGTCGAATCCCGTCACCCGGAAGCCCGCCTGGCCGAGCTCGACCGCCAGCGGGAGCCCCACATAACCGAGGCCGATCACCCCGATGCGGGCCTCCCTGGAATCGATCCGGCTGCGAAGTTCAGTCAGCTTGCTCATGGATTGGATCCCTTCGAGAGGAAGACCGGCGCTGGATCGTCTTCGCCGCGCTCCACGCGCGACCCCCCGCGATCAGGCCGGGCGCCGGCCCCCGAAATAGTCCGAGAAGTAGGTGTAGCCCGACCACAGGGTGAGTACCGTGGCGATGGCGAGAAGTGTCATCCCGATGCCGTGCACGGGCAGGCCGAAGGTCTCGTGATGGAGCAGCAGCGCCACCGTGGAGACGTTCTGGGCCAGCGTCTTGAGCTTGCCGGCCCAGCTTGCGGACACCACGTGCCCCTGAGAGGAGGCGATCCCGCGGAGCCCCGTCACGGCCAGTTCGCGGCCGATGATGACCACGACCATACCGGCTCCCCAGAGGGGAATCCGACCGATCGCCAGCAGCATGATGAGAGCCGTCGAGACCAGCAGCTTGTCGGCCAGGGGATCGAGCAGCTTCCCGATCCGCGTGATGTCCCGCCCGTCGTAGCGCCGGGCCAGCCAGCCATCCAGAAGGTCCGAGAGCGCCGCCACGACGAAGGCCGCCGCCATGAAGCGGCTCCCGCGGACCCCCTCGGCGAGGGGCAGAAAGAGCAGAACCGGAACGATGAGGATCCGGAGCATCGTGACGGTATTCGGCAGGTTCCAGAAGATTTCCGGCGCCAGCGGCGGAACCATCGACGAGGCCGGATTGCCGGCTACGGGCTCCAACGCCTCGGAATCCACCCTCTTGCCTCCAGGGTCGCCTTCAACCCTGTCTCCAGACTCGTCTCTGGATGCTGTCACATCAACAAGCCTCAGCGGTCGTCTCGCACTCCCGGATCGCCCTCGAAGTCGATCCGATAGCCGCGATAGTACTCGAGGACGCGGGCGACGTAACTCCGGGTCTCCGGATAGGGGGGAATGCCACCGTACTGGTCCACAGCGGTCGGACCCGCGTTGTAGGCCGCGAGGGCCCGCGTGACATCGCCGTAGCGATCCAACATCTGTCGCAGATAGCGTACGCCACCGTCGATGTTCTCATGAACGACGAATGGCCTCTCGACCCCCAGCTCCTGAGCCGTCGCGGGCATCAGCTGCATCAAGCCCTGGGCGCCGACCCGGGAGACCGCGTCCGGTCTGAAGTTCGACTCTGCGGCGATCACCGCCTTCACGAGCGCCGGCTGGACGCGATGGCGCTGCCCCAGCTGCCGTATCAACCCATCGTACTCGCGACGAGACGGGCCACGACGCGGCGATCGGGGGGCGATTGCGAGCCCCTCCCGACGAACGGGGCGGATCCGGGTGAAGCGCGCATCGACGGGGGAGTCGCTGAAGTGGACCACCCCGTTGGCATCGATGAAGCGGTAGATCGGCCCCGACGAGCGGGCCTCCGGAGCCGGGGTGCAGACCAGCAGCAAGAGCAACCACCCGAGGCAATCGATCCTGGCTGCGCGAGATCGACCGGTGCGACCCATCCGGCTCTGTCTCCTGCTCGAATCCCGCACGATCGCTCCGCGCTCGGCGTTCACCCGAAGGTTCCAGGCCCCTTGGGAGGGCCGGGATGACACGGATCCCGATTGGAACGGACGCCGGCGGCCCGATAGACTTCCGGGTTCCTCGATATCGGAGGCTTCGGTCCAGGACCTGAGGCTGCGGGCCCGTGACCGGATAGGGACGATCCAGATCCGGGCGGCACATCGACGCTCGCCGCCCACCACTCCCCCGCGGCAGACCGGGTCCTGCGGCGAGCCGCTCGCGAACCCAGCCGGAGGCCGAACGCCGTCATGACACGACCCCCGACCTCGGGATCCGAGGGCCCCTCCTCGGGTCAGATGGCCTCCAATACGGCCACGACGGCTCCGGCCGTCGCGGGGAAGATGTTGGCCTTCGACTTCCTCGTGATCGGCTCGGGCCTGGCTGGTCTCCACTACGCCCTGCGCGTCGCCGACGTCGGTGAGGTGGCGATCGTGACCAAGCGCGGGGCCAGCGACTCCGCGACCGACTGGGCTCAGGGCGGCATTGCCGCCGTCGTCGGCCCGGAGGACTCCTTCGAAGCCCATGTCGCCGATACGCTGAGTGCGGGTGCGGGGCTCTGTCGCGAAGACGTGGTCCGCCACGTCGTCGAGCGGGGCCCGGCCGCGATCGACGCCCTCCGCAAGAACGGCGTGGAATTCGATCGCCGACCCGACACGGACCATGCGGACTTCGATCTCGGCCGCGAGGGCGGACATTCCCGACGCCGCATCCTGCATCGACGGGACGCGACCGGACGCGAAATCGAGCGGTCCCTGCTGGCCCGCGCCCGAGCCCACCCCCGCATCCGACTCTTCGAGGACCACTGCGCGATCGACGTCGTGACCTCCTACAAGGCCGGCCGGACCGAGACCAATCGCGCGCTGGGCGCCTACGTACTCGAGGAGACGACCGGCGCGGTCCACGTCTTCAAGGCTCCCATCACCCTCGTGGCCACGGGTGGCGCTGGCAAGGTCTATCTCTACACGAGCAATCCCGACGTGGCCTCTGGCGATGGCATGGGCATGGCCTTCCGGGCAGGCGCCACCCTCGCCAACATGGAGTTCATGCAATTCCATCCGACCTGCCTCTACAACCCCCAGGCGAAATCCTTCCTGATCACCGAGGCCGTTCGCGGCGAGGGTGGAGTCCTTCGCAGGCGCGATGGCACGGCCTTCATGGTCGACTACCACGAGATGCAGGACCTGGCGCCGCGGGACATCGTGGCCCGGGCGATCGACAGCGAGCTGAAGCGCACCGGCGACGACTACGTCGAGCTCGACATCACGCACAAGGACCCCGCCTTCGTCCGCGGCCGCTTCCCGACGATCTTCGAGCGCTGCCTGAAATACGGGATCGACATCACGCGCGATCCGATCCCGGTCGTACCCGCGGCCCATTACTGCTGCGGCGGGGTTCGGACGAATCGGAGAGGAGAGACGGATCTCCCCAACCTCTTCGCCGCCGGCGAGGTCGCCTCCACGGGACTGCACGGGGCCAACCGCCTGGCGTCGAATTCCCTGCTCGAGGCCATCGTCTTCGCCGACGCGGCCGCCGATGCATCGATCGCCCGCCTCGAGGAGGTCGAGCCTCCCGGCGACGTCCCCGCCTGGCGTCATGGCGAGGCCACGCCGATTCACGAAGCCGTCGTCATCACCCAGAATTGGGACGAGATCCGTCGCTTCATGTGGAACTACGTCGGCATCGTCCGCAGCGACCGACGTCTGTCGAGAGCGCTCCACCGCGTCGAGATGCTTCGCGAGGAGATAAACGAGTACTACTGGAACTTCCGCGTCACTTCGGAGCTGCTGGAGCTGCGCAACCTGGCCACCGTGGCCGAGGTCGTGATCCGCTCTGCCGCCACCCGCAAGGAGAGCCGCGGCCTGCACTACAACCTCGATCATCCGGACCGCGACGACGAGCGATTCGGTCGGGACACGCTGATCCGCCGCGGAGACAACCCCTGGATCAGTCCGAGCTAGCTCCGCCGAAGCGCCCCGGGAGGCGGGCATTCCGTCCGTGGCAGCGAGGCGCCGCGGAACCATTCTTGGCCTCCCGGGCCCTGGGCACGATCGTCCTGGGCCTGCTCGCCGCGGGCCTCCTGGCTCCGGGCTCGGGGCAGGCGCTCGTCTTCGCCGGCGCCGAGACGAAGCCCGAAGCCGCAGTGCCCCCCGGCTTCCCCTACTGGGAGCAGGTCACGCAGCGGCGTTATGCGGGGCCGAGCGTGATCTATCTCGGCGCCGGCTGGGCCCTCACCGCAGCTCATGTCGGTCCGGGCCAGATCCTCCTCGGTGGTGAGGTCGTCTCGCCCGAGCCGGCATCGAGGCACGTCCTGCTCAACGTCGACGGCTCGATCGCGGACGGCGTACTCTTCGAACTCGACCGCTCGGCGCGGCTGCCGAAAACGCCGCTGATCCCGATCGCGCGGACACCCGTGCAGCCTGGTGAGGAGGTCGTGCTGATCGGCTTCGGGCGGGCGGGCGGAGTCTCCGTTCGCTGGAGCGACGAGGAGGCCGGAGAGCGAACGGGCTTCCGCTGGAGCTCGGAGGGACGCAAGCATTGGGGCACGAATCGCGTGCTCGGCGTGGGACGCTGGGTGCCCCATCGAACCTCCCTCTCCAGGACCTTCGTGCTGCGATTCGATGGCGTCGGCGATCCGGAGGCCACCCGATTCGAGGCCCACGCGGCGACCGGCGACTCGGGTGGCGGTGTCTTCGTCCGCCGCGCGCATGGCTGGGAGCTGGCGGGCATGATGATCTCGGTCACCAGCCGCGTCGGCAGCCCCGCCCAGACGGCGACTTTCGGCGACCAGACCTTCGTCCTCGACCTCACGGCCTACCGCGGCGAGATCCTTCGCTGGGCGCGACCCGCCTGCGCAAACGAGGAAGACGACGACGGCGATGGGCGCGTCGACTTCCCCCACGATCCCGACTGCGAGAGCGAGCAGGATCGGGACGAACGGTCGTCGGGCGGACTGCTGCGAGCGGATCGGATCGTTTCCGGCGTCGCAGCAGGGGCGCTTCTCGGCCTGCTGGGCGGCGTCCTGTTCTACCGACGGCGTCAGCGTGGAAGCAGGACGCCGAGCTCGACGAGTCGCTCCAGCGCCGACTGAGTGACGTCCCCGCTCTCGGGGATCACTTCCATCATGCGGCCGAAGCTCATCCCCGACCGGGCGAGATCGATCAACGCCTCCTGCGTCTTGTCCAGGAGATCTCCGGCGCGGTCCTGCTGTTCCGGGTCGATGTCGAAGGTGGTGTGGGGGTCGAGCTCAGTCCCTGGGCCGAAGACGCCCTCCGCGCCGAAGACGATCGTTTCTTCGGCCTGAGGCGATGTGAACGCCTCTTCCTTCTCCCCATCGCGCTCCCGTTCGTCGAGCAGACAGAGCGCATCGAGCAACGCGCCGGCCAGCGGTCGCCGGTCGGCGTCGGCCATCAGCTTCTCGTCGGCGCGGGCCTGGAACTCGAAACGTCCGTCTGCCCAATCGAGCATCGCCACCAATGCGTCGCGCCCCTCGAGCAGGCCGAGCTCGGCGAGCAGGAGCTGGCCTTCGGCGAAGGCGATGCAGCCCTGTTCGCCGTCGTGCTCGACCACGATCGTGCCCTGAGGCGCCGAGGTGCCAAACATCTGGAGCAGGTTCGCGAGTCCCAGATCCGCCAGGGAGCCGCGGATGCCGCCGAGCTGACTGCGAAGTCCGGCCTCCCGGAGCGCATCGATCACGCTACGAACGTCGGGATCCCGCAGCTGGCTGGAATCGAAGGCGACGGCGGCTGCTGCCACCCGTCCGTTTCGATTCCGCACCTCGCGCGCCACCACACCGTCGATCACGACGGAGGGCTCGCCACTCGGATGCCAGAGACAGATCCGAAGGCTCTCGCCGACCGACAGCCGTTCGTCCCGTAGGGAAAGCAGGATGCCCGTCCGGCTGAGGTCGCGGCTGGTCGCCTCGAAGGGCTCTCGCGTCGACGGCATCACGCGAACGGGAACCCGCACGGCATTGCGTCGCGCGCTGCGGCGCCGGGCCCCATCGCGGTCCGTGTCGATCTCGCGTACGGCGCGCTTTCCGAGCAGCGGCGCGAACCGCTCCCGCAATGCCTGCGCCGAGTCGTCGAGCTGGATCGCCACTCCCGACACGACGCCGTTGCCCGCCATCTCCGGCGGAATCCGATGCACCACTTCCCCATCGAGCTCGAGTACGCCACCCGGACAGTCGGCGCCGCCCGATCCTTCGAGATAGACCAGCTCGATCTCCACCGCGACGGGCTGACGCACCGCATAGGGCTCCGCGGTCGCGACGAAGAGCCCCCGGTTGGCGATGTTCTTCTCGAACTCGCCGCGCAGCGATTCCGGCGAATCGAACTGGACGTGCAGACGCTCTCGATGCAAGCTCCACCATCCGATCCCGCCCGACGGAAATCCTCGAGGGAGGACGCCCGGGCGAACCGTCCAGCCGCGCTCGCAGGAGCGTCTGGACGTTGGGTTGAGCATTTCATCGGTCGATGGGCCGCTCCTCCCAAGCCTCTCGCGATCCCGACTGCATTCTCGAAATCGAAGCAGGTCGACGATCGACGCAATGGCTTCCGGGGCTTCCATCGACGATGAGACGCGGGCTTCTCAGACCCCACGGGTCCCGAAGGGAACGATCCGATCTGCGGGGTCCGGCTCAGAACGAGGTGTCGTCTTCCTTCACGGCCCGGAACAGCGAGAGCTGCGGTGCAGACTGCGCGGGATCGATCTCGATCGGGTATTCATCCGAGAAGCAGGCATCGCAAACACCCCGCTTCAGCTCCTTCGCCGCCGTCGCGCGCAGACCCTCGATCGAGAGATAGCCGAGGCTGTCGGCGCCGATCTGATCTCGGATCTCGTCCACCGTGTGGTGATGGGCAATCAGCTCCTCGCGGGTCGGCGTATCGATGCCGTAGTGGCAGGGACCGATCGTCGGGGGCGACGAGATCCGCACGTGGACCTCACGGGCGCCCGCTGCGCGCAACATGCCGACGATCTTCACGAGCGTCGTCCCCCGCACGATCGAGTCGTCCACCAGCACCATCCGCTTGCCTTCGAGAAAGCCCCGGATGGCGTTGTGCTTCACACGGACCTTGAAGTCACGGATCGTCTGGGTGGGCTCGATGAAGCTCCGACTCACGTAGTGGTTCCGGATCAGGGCGGTCTCGTACGGGATACCCGACGCCTCCGCGTAGCCGAGCGCCGCCGCGCTACCGGAGTCGAGCACCGGCGTCACCATGTCGGCGGCCACGTCGTGCTCCTGGGCGAGCACGCGGCCGAGCTCCTTGCGGTAGGCGTAGACGTTGTACCCGACGAGGTTGGAGTCGGGCCGAGCGAAGTAGATGTGTTCGAAGATGCAGAAATGCTCCTTCGCGTCCCGGGCCAGCGGTCGGATGCTGCGCAGCCGGCCGCGCCGGATCACGACCACCTCTCCCGGCTCGACGTCCCTTTCGTGAGTCGCTCCGATCAGGTCGAGAGCGCAGGTCTCGCTCGAGAGCACGTAGGCGCCGTCCTTGCGACCGATCGAGAGCGGTCGGAATCCGTGGGGATCCCGGGCAGCGATCAGGGCGTCGTCGGTCAGCAGCACGATCGAGAACGCCCCCTTCACCCGCGAGATGGCGTCGATGAAGCGGTCCTCCATCTGGGCTTCCCGCGACCGGGCCAGCAGGTGGAGGAGCACCTCGCTGTCGGAGGTCGAGCCGAAGATCGCGCCGCGACCCTCGAGCTCGCGTCGGATCACGCCGGCATTCACGAGATTGCCGTTATGTGCGATCGAGACGGGACCACCATCGGTATTGGCACAGATCGGCTGGGCGTTCCGGAGCATGCTGCCCCCCGCCGTCGAGTAGCGGACGTGACCGATCGCGTGGCGTCCCTTCAGCTGGTCCAGGATCTCGGCGCCGAAGGTGTCGGCCACGAGTCCCATGGCGCGGTGGGCGATGTGCTCCCGTCCATTCGAGGCGACGATCCCGCAGCTCTCCTGACCGCGATGTTGCAGGGCGTAGAGACCGAGGTAGGTCAGGTGGGATGCCTCGTCGTCGCCGTGCACGCCGAAGACGCCGCATTCGTCGTGGAAGCGGTCGGCGCGATGGGCCTGATCGAGCGCCCGCAGCTCTTCCGGGCTCAGGCGATCGAATGGACGACTGGAAGGAGGCAGAAGGTCGTGGGGCATCGTGGGCTCCGTGGGCTCCGCGTGCCCTCCGGGCCACGAAGCGCCGACGGCCGGCAGGGTAGGCACCGGACCCGACCGGGTCAATCGCACCGGTTCCCGCACCCCGGCGCTTGCTCCATCCGATCCCGAGGGCTTAAATGGGCGCTCCAGCAACTGCGCTCGATTCGGCCCCCGCCTCCCCGGCGAGCGAACGCGCGCCACGACGCTCCGTCCGAGGCCGTCGAGCCAGCGGGCGCGAGCCGGGAGTCGAGAGCCGTGGCCGTCGATCGAGAGCGCCTGCGTGCCCTTTGCAGCCAGACCCTTGCCGAGACGGCCTTCGAAGGACTCGGCGAACGGGTCGTGGGCAAGGTCCGGGACAGCTATGTGCAGGCCGGACGCCGGACGATCGTCGTCTCGGATCGGGTGAGCTGCTTCGACGTGGTGGTCGGCACGATTCCGCTGAAGGGCCAGGTCCTGAACCAGATGGCCGCCTTCTGGTTCGAGCGGACGAAGTCGATCGCACGCAACCACCTGATCGCCGTTCCCGATCCCAGCGTCTCGATCGTCGAGGAATGCGAGCCCCTGCCGGTCGAGTTCGTGATGCGCGGCTATCTCACCGGCTCGAGTTCTACGTCGATCTGGACCGCCTATGCCCGGGGCGCCCGACGCTACTGTGGGCATACCCTGCCCGAGGGCCTGCGCCATCACGAGAAGCTGCCCGCGCCGATCCTCACGCCGACGACGAAGGCCGCGCAGGGTGGACACGATCAGCCCACCTCCCGCGAAGAGCTGATCGAAAGCGGCGTCATCAGCGAATCGCTCTACGACCGGGCCCACGCGATCGCGCAGCAGCTCTTCGCCGAGGGTCAACGCTTCGCCGCGGAGCAAGGCCTCATCCTGGCGGACACGAAATACGAGATGGGCCTCGATGCCCGCGGCGAGATCGTCGTGATCGACGAGATCCATACGCCCGACTCCTCGCGCTACTGGCGCATCGACGGCTACGAGCAGGCCCTGCGCGACGGGGGATCCCCGGCCGCGATCGACAAGGAGTACGTGCGCCTCTGGCTCGGCGAGCAGGGCTACAAGGGAGAAGGCCCCCCGCCCGCCCTCCCGGAGGCGGTCCGCGTCGAGGCCGCCGCGCGCTACATCGACGCCTTCGAGCAGCTGAGCGGCCGCGATTTCCAGCCGGATTTCGACGCGCCGCTGCCCCGGATCCGACGGAATCTCGGGCTCGCCGGGCGCGAAGGGCTAGCCTAGACGGCCCAGATGACGCCAGGGAACACCATCAGGGAACACCAAGGGACACGGGGAGACCACGCCTCTGATGCACAGCCCCAACGACGCCCGCGAGATCGGCGGCGCGACCCGGACCCATCATACCTTCTGCCGGATCTGCGAGTCCCTCTGCGGTCTCGAGGTCGAGATCGGGCCGTCGGGCGCCATCGAGACGATCCGCCCCGACGAGGCCCACGTGGAGACCGCCGGCTTCGCCTGCGTGAAGGGCCTGAAGCAGCATCGTCTCTACGACTCGCCCGATCGCCTCCGCCATCCGATGAAGCGTGTGGGGGATCGCTTCGAGCGGATCTCCTGGGATCAGGCCCTCAGCGAGATCGGTACGAAGGTCCGGCAGCTCCGCCGCGACCGCGGCCCGGACTCGATCGGCATGTACGTCGGGACGGCGGCGGGCTTCAGCCTGCTGCATCCGATCTTCGCCCAGGGATTCATGAACGGCCTCGGCTCGAAGAGCATGTACGCGTCGGCGACCCAGGACTGCAGCAACAAATTCGCCGTCGCACGGCAGCTCTACGGCTTCCCCTTCACCCAGCCCTTTCCCGATCTCGATCACATCGGCTGTCTGATCATCGTCGGGGCGAACCCGGTCGTCTCGAAATGGAGCTTCCTGCAGGTTCCGAATCCCGGGAAGCGACTGCGGGAGATCGAAGCGCGCGGCGGCCGACTCTGGGTGGTGGATCCCCGACGCACGGAGACCGCGAAGACCGCCGGAACCCACGTCCCCATCCGGCCGGGCATGGACGTCTACCTCTACCTGGCGTTCCTGAACGAGTTGATCGCGAGTGATGGGATCGACGAGCGGGTGATCCGCGAGCATACGAACGGCTGGGAAGAGATCCGCGCGTTGGCCGCGGCGTGGACTCCGGAGCGGACCGCCGCCGCCACGCGCATCCCCGCCGAAACCCTGCGCGAGATGGTGCACAGCTACCGCGAGGCGGACGGCGCTGCCATCTACAGCTCGACGGGCGTCAACATGGGCGGAAACGGGGCGCTCGCCTTCTGGCTCCAGGAGGTGATCAACGCCGTCTCCGGCAACCTCGATCGGAAGGGCGGCACCCTCATCGGTCGCGGGATCCTGGACTTCGCGAAGCTCGGCGCGCGCTCGGGCTTCGGTCTGCGCACGGATCGCTCCCGGATCGGGGGCTTCGCCTCCGTGAACGACGCCTTTCCGGGGGGCATCCTGGCGGACGAGATCCTCACGCCCGGTGACGGCCAGCTGCGGGCGCTCTTCGTGACCGGCGGCAATCCCCTGATCACGATGGCCGGCGCCGAGCGCCTGAAATGCGCCTTCGAGGATCTCGAGCTGCTCGTCACCCTCGACATCCTGCCGAACGAGACGGGTACCCTCGCCCACTACATGCTGCCCGCGACGACGCCCTTCGAGCGCCCGGATCTGCCCTTCGCCTTTCCGCTCCTGATGGGCATGCAATCCCATCCCTATCTGCAGGCGACCCGCCCCGTCCAGTTGCCCGATGCCGAGCAACGCGACGAGGCCACGATCTACGTCGAGCTCGCACGCGCCTGCGAGGCGCCGCTATTCGGCTCGAGAATCGTGCAGCGGCTGCTCGAGTGGAGCCTGCGCTGGCACGGCTCGGATCGGCCCGGTCGCCCGCGCTCCCTGCCGCTCGAAGGGCTGCTGAGTCTGATCCTCCGGCTCACGGGCCACGGCCGTTTCCGCCAGCTTCTCCGCGAGCCCCACGGCCGCCGACTCGCGCCGCAGCGCGGCGGGGTCTTCCTCGGCAAGAAGGTCGCAACTCCCGACGGCCGGCTGGCCCTGGCGCCACCGGAGCTGCTCGCCCAGGCCTCTGCCCGACTCGAGCGCGACTTCGCCGAAGAACGCCGCCATCCGGGTCGGCTGAAGCTCATCACGCGGCGACACGTGAAGACGCATAACTCCTGGACCCACAACGAGGAGAGCTTCGTCGCGGGAACGCGCAACACCAACCACCTCTACATGCATCCGGAAGACGCCAAGGCCGCGGGCCTGCGCCACGGCGAGCTGGCCGACGTCGTCTCGAGCGCCGGCGCCCTCCGGATTCCCGTGCATCTCCACGAAGAGCTGCAGCCGGGAACCGTCGCCATCCCCCACGGCTGGGGCCACCAGCATGCCCGTGGCCTCTCGGTCGCCAGCCGTACGACGGGGGTCAACGTGAACGTGCTCGCCGAGAGCGGTCCCTCGGCCGTCGAGGCGATTTCCGGAATGTCGCGGCTCACGGGGATTCCCGTGGAGGTCCGACCGGCGCAGGGCCCCCAGGACACGAACAGCTGGACGGGCGTAGCCTAAGCCGACAGTGCCCAGAGATAGGCGAGCATCAGGTAGTACATCGTCGGCAGCCCGAGCAGCGGCGCGTCGATCCGATCGAGCACGCCGCCCATCCCCGGCAGCAGGGCTCCGGTATCCTTCACCTCCGCGTCGCGCTTGAGCAGCGACTCCACCAGATCTCCGACGATCCCGACGGCACAAAGGAGGATCCCGAAGAGCAGCGCCACGCTCCAGGGCAGCGCCGCCGACAGGTCACCCCAGAAGAGATCGAACACGAGCTTGGTCCCAAGTCCGCAGGTCACGCCAAAGACGATGCCACCCAGAGCGCCCTCGACGCTCTTGTTCGGGCTGATCATCGGGGCCAGGGCATGCCGCCCCCAGGCGCGCCCGGTGAAGTAGGCCCCCGCGTCGCTGCCGACGATCGTCACGAGCGTGAAGATCATGAAGAAGATGCCGCTGTCGGGGGAGAGATGGGCGGTGACGAGGAAGGCCGGATCCTGATGGGAGGTGGCAGCCAGGTCGATCTTGCGCAGCAGCACCGCGTGACTCAGTAGCCAGCCGACGTAGAAGACCCCGAAGAAGGTTCCGGAGATGCTGGCCATCGCCTCCGTGATCTCGTTCTTGCCGAGCTGGGCGACCATCACCGAGAGCACCGACGCCGTCATCAGCAGCATCGCGTGATATTCGTTCCCGAAGTGGGCCACGACGATCACGGCGGCCCCGAAGGCCATCCCCACGCCGCGAAGCGGCCGCGCGCCCTTGTCCTCGATGAGGCCGTAGAACTCGTGCTGGGCGAGCAGGCCGATGCCGATCACGATCGCCAGGTAGACGAGACCACCCTGCACGATGGCCCAGATCACGAAGGGGATCAGCACCGCGGCGGTCCCGAGCCGCGTTACGAGATCGCTACGCCATTTCGCGCGCGACGCGTCCGCGTTCGGGTCCGACGTCGATGATGACGACTTCGAGCTCGAGCGTTCCTCGGGCATCGCCTCGTCGTCCGTTCGCTCGGATTGCATCCCGGCCTCGGAGCCAGCCACCGGCTCAGCTGCGTCCCGTATGGCCGAAGCCGCCGACACCCCGGGCGGTCGGACTCAGGCGCTCGACCTCGACCCAATCCGGTCGCACCACGGGTGCGACCACGAGTTGCGCGATGCGATCCCCGCGCTGGATCTCGAAGTCGGCCTCCCCTGAATTCATCAGGATCACCTGGATCTCCCCCCGATAGTCCGAGTCGATGGTACCCGGCGAGTTCGGAACGAGTATGCCATGTCGCAGCGCCAGTCCACTGCGGGGGCGGATCTGGCCTTCGTATCCAAGGGGCAGCGCGATGCGCAGACCGGTCGGCACGAGGCTGCGCTCACCGGGTCTCAGCCGTAGGGGAGCTGCGAGAGCGGCGCGCAGATCCAGTCCAGCGGCGCCCTCCGTGGTGACTGCAGGCAGCGGCAGCCCCTTCGCATGAGGCTCCTGGAGGATCTCCACCGCGACCCGGAGTAGACGTCCATCGGAGGACGGCAGCGCGCACGCGGGTGAAGATCCACCCGCGTGCGCGTCGCCGCCATCGGCTTCCTCGCGCTCGTCCATGCGAGAGGACTCGCGCAAGAGTTCAGTCCGCGTCGCCGGCTTCGGCGTCTGCCATCTGATCGGCGAGCGCTTCCTTGCGCGACAGGCGGATCCGGCCGGAGGGATCGATGTCGATGCATTTCGCCAGGACCTCGTCGCCCTCCTCGACGACATCGGTCACCTTGTCGACGCGGCCCGCGGCGAGATGGCTGATGTGGATCAAGCCATCGGTGCCCGGAAAGATCTCGGCGAAGGCTCCGAAATCCACCACGCGCTTCACCTTGGCGAGATAGATCCTTCCGATCTCCGCCTCCTGGGTCAGCTCGTTGACCATCGCCATGGCCTGCTGCACCGACGCACCGTCGGGTCCGAAGACCGAGACCTTGCCGGAATCCTCGACGTCGATCTTGGCGCCGGTGGTCTCCTGGATCGCCCGGATCACCTTGCCCCCAGGCCCGATGATGTCGCGAATCCGGTCGGGCTTGACCAACATCGTCTCCATCCGAGGTGCGAAATCGTGCAGCGCCTCTCGCGGCAGTAGATCCGGAAGCTGCTCAGCGGTCTCTTTCCGCATGCAGTCGAGGATGTGGAGCCGCCCCTGGCGCGCCTGCGCGAGGGCCTTCTCCATGACGTTCCAGTCGATCTCGGTGACCTTGATGTCCATCTGGATGGCCGTCACACCCGCACTCGAGCCAGCGACCTTGAAGTCCATGTCGCCGAGATGGTCCTCGTCACCGAGGATGTCCGAGAGGATCGCCGTCCGATCGCCATCGGTGATGAGACCCATGGCGATGCCCGCCACCGGTGCCTTCAAGGGGGTCCCGGAGTCGAGCAACGCGAGTGTCGAGCCGCAGACCGCCGCCATCGACGAGGACCCATTCGACTCGAGCGTCTCCGAGACGACTCGGATCGTGTAGGGAAAATCCTCCCGATCCGGCAGCACGGGCGTGATCGCCCGCTCCGCCAACGTCCCGTGTCCGACCTCTCGGCGACCCGGGCCCCGAAGCGGCTTGGCCTCTCCGACGGAGAAGGGCGGGAAGTTGTAGTGGAGCATGAAGCTCTTCCTCCAACGCCCTCCCATCGCATCGATCGTCTGCTCGTCGAAGCCGCTACCCAGGGTCGCGGACACGACCGCCTGGGTCTCTCCTCGCGTGAAGAGCGCGACACCATGAGGCCGCGGGAAGGGACGAACCTCGCAGGCAATCGGTCGGATCTCGTCGCTCTTCCGACCATCGATGCGCTCCCCGGTGGCCAGCACGCGCTCTCGCATGATCGAGCCGCCGAGGTCGTGCAGGATGTCATTGACGTCCGACTGCAGCTGTCGCAAACCGTTCGAGCGGCTTTCGAAGTCGGCCAGGCTCTTCACCTCGATCGCCTCGTTGCGATACTCCTCGAGGATCTGATCCCGGACCTCTTTCTCGATCGCCTTGACGGCGCTACTGCGGGCCTTCTTCTCCCTCGTCTGAAGCGCCTCGGCGAGGCGATCCCCGGCCAACGACTGGATCCGCTTCTCGAGCGCACCCCGGTCCGCTGGCGTCGGGGGCACGATCTTCTCCTTGCCGACCTTTGCCTGCAGCGTCGAGATCGCCTCGATGATCGGCTGCAGCGCGTCATGGGCGTACTTGAGCGCCGCGAGCATCTCGTCTTCCGCAACCTGATCGGCCCCACCCTCGACCATCACGATCGAGCCCTTGGAGCCCGCCACGATGAGATCGAGATCACTGGTCTCGAGATCCTGGGGCGTCGGATTGATCATGTACTCACCGTCGATGCGTCCGACCCGGACGGCCGCGATCGGACCGAGGAAGGGCATCTCCGAGAGCGACAGGGCCGCCGAGGCTCCGACGAAGGCACACATGTCCTCCGGATGGCTGGGATCCGACGAGAGGACGGTCGCCGTGACCTGTGTCTCGTCGGCGTAGCCGGCGGCGAAGAGCGGTCGGATCGAGCGATCGATGAAGCGGGAGACCAGGACCTCGCGATCCGAGAGGCGGCCCTCCCGCTTGAAGAAGCCGCCGGGGATCTTGCCTGCCGCCGCGTACTTCTCCACAAAGTCCACGGTGAGCGGAAAGAAACCCAGCCCCGGTCGCGGGGCAGATCGCACGGCGGTTACCAGAACCACCGTGTCGCCAAAGGTGACGACGACGGAGCCTGCTGCCTGCTTGGCGAGCTTGCCGGTCTGGATGGTCATGGTGCGTCCGCCGATTTCGACGGAGACGGAGGTCGGTTCGAACCAATAGGGCATTGAATTCTCCTCATCGGCCGGACCCGAGAGGGCGCGTTGAGGCCGATGCAGACGGAGGCCTGCTCGAGCAGATGCTCTCGAGAAATGCAGGATCACCCATGCGCGAAGTGGGGGGAGTTCGCGTATGGCCGACTCCCGCATTCCACGGGGCACCGCGGGGTGCAGGCCGGCTTTCGTGCCACCCGACGAGCCGATCGACCCTCCTGTTTCGGATTGGATCGAGCGGTCCCTCGCACACTACGAGGGGAGTATCAGGGGGTGGCGGTTCGGGCCTCGCAACGACGCGGGAAGTTGGGACCCGGATCGTGGCGAGACGTGGATTCAAACGGTCGTCGAGAACGACTAACGACGAAGACCAAGCTTCGTGATCAGCTCGCGATAGCGATCGACGTCTTTTCGCTTGAGGTAGTCCAGCAGGCGGCGACGCTGACTCACGATCTTCAGCAGACCGCGGCGCGAGTGATGATCCTTCGCGTTGATCCTGAAATGCTCCTGGAGCCCGACGATGCGCGCCGTGAGCAGGGAGATCTGCACCTCCGGAGAGCCGGTATCCTGCTCGCCGCGCCGATGGGATCCGATGATTTCCGCCTTTTCTGCTGCAGAGATCAAGTACGTGACTCCTGGATGACTTTCTGTCGCTTGCTTCTTCGAATTGCTGTTGCTTGCTTGAACCGGCTTGCCTGCCGTTGCGATCCTGGCTGAATCGTCGGCCAGCTCACCTGTTGGCAGGCGCCAGCCGACTGATTTCCACCACGGTTTTCCACCACGGTCACGCAAGCTTCGCGAAGAAGAAGCGACTCGTTATCGTTTTCGTTCTTGTTTCGACCAGAGGCATTGTGCCAGAGGCATCTGCCCCTGGCAACGCTCGCCCCAAGGGTTTCTGGAGAATCAGCGGCCCCGAGGCTCGTCCGGCAACACCCGGATCGGCTGAAGCCGATGATCGGAACGCAGTTCGGCCACGGCCAACAGCTCACCCTGCTGGCCCAGGAGCGAGACTCGCGAGCCCGGGGCAAGGCGGTCCAACGCTCCGGCGGGCAGGTCCCCGCCGTCCCGCACCCGGCGCTGCTGATCTCGGGAAAGCTCGAGGGAGGGAAATCCCAACACATCGACCGGGGACATCAGCCACGCCGCGATTTCCCCTGTCTCCGCTGCTCGTTCGAGGGCCTCGAAGGAATGAGCCCGATTCGACAGGAAGACGCCGCTGCGGGTGCGCCGGAGCGGACCGAGATGGGCTCCGCAGCCGAGCGCCCGACCGAGATCCTCTGCCAGCACGCGGACGTAGGTCCCCGGACTGCAGGCCACCGTGACATCGAGCTCCGGGGGCTCATAGCGCGTGCACTCGAAGCGGTGGATCACGACCCACTTGGGCTCGCGCTCCACCTCCTGACCCTGCCGGGCGAGACGATGGAGCGGGACTCCGTTCTGCTTGACGGCGCTGTACATCGGAGGGGTCTGCTGGACGTCGCCGAGGAACGCCTCCATCGCCTTCTCGATCTCCGGCCGATCCGGCAGCGGCCCGTCGCTGCGGACGGTGACGGTGCCCTCTCGATCGAGCGTATCGGTCTCGGAGCCGAGCACGATCGTGCCGTCGTACTCCTTCACGCCGCCCTCGAGGAAGGGAATCAGCTTGGTGGCGCTGCGCACGGCGAGCGGCAGTACCCCCGTCGCCTGGGGATCGAGCGTCCCCAGATGGCCCACCCGACGCGTCCCGAGCCAGCGACGCGCCGCATCCACGACATCGTGGGAGGTCTGCCCCGCCGGCTTGTCGACGACGAGGAAGCCCGCGGGCCCGGCCGGCTCGGCGGGCCTACGTCTCTGATTCCGTCTCGTCATCTTCCTCCCGTTCTTCTTCGGTCCGTTCTTCTTCGGTCCGTTCTTCCCGGCTCGTCGCGCGAGCGGCCTCTTCCCGCCCGCCTTCGCCCCCGTCGTCGGGAGGAGGCGGCTCCGGCTTCACGTCGAGCGATCGGATCAGGGCCAGGGTCTGGCTGCCCTCTGCAATCGAATCATCGAGGATGAAGCGCAGCACGGGGGTGTGTCGAAGCTTCATCCGGCGGGCTAGCAGCCGCCGGGCAAAGCCGGCCACCGCCGACATCGCCTGCTCGAGCTCGCGCTCCCGGGCCGGATCGGGATCCTCGCCGAGCGGGCTCACGAAGATGGTCGCCGCTCCGAAGTCCGAGGCGAGCTTCACCCGCGTGATCGTGAGCAGGCCGACGCGGGGGTCGCGCACCTCCTCGCGCAGGATCTGCGACAACTCCGCCCGGATCTGCTCCGCGACCCTACGGACGCGCACCGAGTCGGCCACCGCATTACTCCTGTTCGTTTCCGGGCGTCCCGCCCGACTCGGCCTCGGATCGTCGTACCCAGGGCAGGTCGTCGTCCTCGTCCCCGTTCGTTTCTCTCTGCTCCTCCCCGAGAGCCTGCTCCTCCACCAGGGGTAGCCGGATCATCTCCACCTCCGATCCCACCACCTCTGCCAGATGGGTCGTCTCCACGAATCGAACGGCCCCTTCGAGCGCTCTTCGCAGCGGAACCTCCTCCGCGCCGGTCATCGAGAGTCCGATCACCGCCCGCTGCCAGGTGCCCTGTCCCCCGACCTCGCTGACCGAGACGTTGAACCGGGACCGCACTCGTCCCAGAATCGAGCGCACCACGCCCCGTTTGGCCTTCAGGGATCGCGAGTCGTGGATCCGAAGCTCGATCACGGCGGCACCGACGATCATGTCGTCCTCCGCGAACGGTCACCGGCGCGGGCGCTGGGCAGGCCGGCTGCGATCCTCAGAGCTCGGCCGGCCGACTCTCGAGCTCGTAGGCCTCGATCACGTCTCCGATCTTCACGTCGTTGAAGTGGGCCACGCCGATACCGCATTCCATTCCATTCGTGACCTGCTTGACGTCATCCTTGAAGCGACGCAACGAGCCGATCGTCCCCTGGTAGACCTGGATTCCGTCGCGGACGACCCGACAATGGGCATGGCGCACGATCTTGCCCTCGAGGACGGAGCAACCCGCGATCGTGCCGACCTTCGGAATCGTGAAGGTCTCGCGGATCTCCGCCCGACCCAGGAAATTCTCGCTGACCACCGGCGGCAACAAACCGGCCATCGCCGCCTTCACGTCGTCGAGCATGTGCATGATGATCGAGTAGGTCCGGATCTCGACACCGTCCGAATCGGCCTGGCGGCGCGCCGTCGGATCCGGGCGGACGTTGAACCCGACGATGATCGCGCCACTGGCGGCTGCCAGATTGACGTCGTTCTCGGTGATCGCACCGACGCCCGAGGAGAGGACCCGGAGCGTCACCTCCTCCGTCGACAGCTTCTCCAGCGCGTCGGCGGTGGCCTCGCAGGTTCCCTGCACGTCGGCCTTCAGCACGATCGAGAGCTCCTTGGGCCCCTCGCCCGCGGACTGCGCGTAGAACTCCTCGAGTGTGAGTCGCGGCTTCGGGGGCGCGACCTGGCCGCGCTCCTGATCCTCGCGATGATCGACGATCTGCTTGGCGACGCGGTCACTTTCGACCACGTGGAAGGAGGCGCCCGCCGGCGGCAGGCCGGAGAGGCCCATGATCTGGACCGGCATCGAGGGGCCGGCCTCCTTCACCCGCCGGCCGAGATCGTCCTGCATCTGTCGCACGCGACCCCATTCGGTCCCGACCACGATGCTGTCGCCACTCTTCAGCGTGCCGTCCTGCACGATCACGGTCGCGACCGGGCCGCGGCCCTTGTCGAGACGAGCCTCGAGCACGGCGCCGCTGGCCCGCTTCGCCGGATCGGCCCTCAGCTCCAGCAGTTCGGATTGCAGTGAGAGCATCTCGAGCAGCTGATCGATGCCCTCGCCCGTCTTGGCCGACACGTTGACGCAGATCACGTCGCCGCCGAACTCCTCGGGCACGAGATTGTGTTCCATCAATCGCTGGCGGGCCTTCTCGGGATCCGCCTCGGGCAGATCGCATTTGTTGATCGCCACCACGATCGGGCAACCGGCCGCCCGGGCGTGCTCGATCGCCTCGACGGTCTGGGGCATCACGCCCTCGGTGGCCGCAATCACGAGCACGACGAGATCCGTCACTGCCGCGCCCCGCGCGCGCATCGCCGTGAAGGCCGCATGGCCGGGGGTGTCGATGAAGGTCAGACGATGTCCTCTGGCCTCGACCTGATAGGCGCCGACATGCTGGGTGATCCCGCCGGCCTCGCCCTCGACGACCTTGATCTTGGTCTGGCGAATCGCGTCGAGCAACGACGTCTTGCCGTGATCGACGTGACCCATCACGGTGATCACCGGGGCTCTCGTGACGGCGTTCGCGGAATCCTCGACGTCCGGCGGAATCGTGTCGAGGAACTGCTCCTCCTTGAATCCCACGTCCTCGGCCTCGAATCCCATCTCGCCCGCGATCCTCATCACGGTGTCGAAGTTGATGCGCTGGTTCACGGAGACCATGATGCCCAGGGCCATCAGCTTGCCCTGGATGACCGGCGCCTTGATCCCCGCCTGCTTGGCCAGCTCTCCGACGCTGATGTCGCCCTCCACCTTCACCATCCGTGACTGGGGAGTGGTGACGGGAGCAGGCTTCGGCGAGAGCTTGTCGCGGCGGCGGGCGCGCGGATTGACCACCGTCCGGGTCGCCGCGGGCGGGGCCCGACGTGGACCGGGACCCCGGCTCGTGATCTGGCGCGCGAACTGCTCCTGCTCCTGCAGGTTCACGACCTCGCGCACGCGCTTGCGCTGCTTGCCCTTGCGGTCCGGCTGCGCGGCGGCGGCGTCACCGCCGGTCTCAGCCCCCCCGCGTGCGTCGCGTGCAGGCCCGGCGGCGGGACCACTCGGGGGTACCCCGGTGACGGGCGAGCTGGGACCGGGCACGCGGACCGGCTCGATCGGAGTCGGCTCCTCGGCGGGGACCTGCTCGGTCGACGGCTCCTCGACCTCCGCGGGCAGGCCGTCCCCGGACTCCTCCGTCAGCGGCTGCGTCTCGTCCTTTGCTGCCTCATCCGAGGCAGCCTCCGCCGCTTCTTTCACGACCTGCGGCTCGGGCTCGACCTGCGGCTCGGGCTCCTTCTTGCGTCGCCGACGCACGACGGTCGTCCCGCCCTTGCCCTCGAGGCGACGTTCGACGACCGCGGCTGCGGCCTTCTCCCGTCCGCCGAGCTTCTCGCGAAGCTGCTCGACCTCGTCCGCCTCGAGCGAAGCCATCGCGCTCTTCAGATCGACCCCGTGTTGCCGAGCCTGCTCGACGAACTCGTTCCGGTCGATTCCGAGCTCTTCAGCGAGCTTGTATGCCCTGATCTTTGCCATTGAATCCTGCGTCGTTCCCGTCGGACTCGCGCCAGCGCTTGCGCCCGGCGATTACTCGATCGTCCAACCGTTGCTCTCGTTCTATTCCTGGCCGCCGGCCGCCGGTCCAGCCGGGGGCTGCGGCATCAGGGCCTCACCGCCCTCCGGAGCGCCCTCGGTCTCCTCGGATCCGGCCGCTTCGGGTCCAGCCGCGGCGGCGGCCAATGCCTCGGCCTCTGCCTCGGCCCGTCTCTGGGCCTCGGCCTCGGCCTCGCGCTGCGCCCGCTCTTCCTCTTCCACCTGCTTGACGGCCACCAGCTCTCCCGCACGGGCCTTGATCTGCGCGGCCCCCTGGTCGTCGATCCCCGGCAGCACCGTCAACATCTCGGGCGCGCACTCTGCCAGGTCCTCGAGCGAGGTGATGCCCTGCTGAAGCAGCAGGTCCGCTTCGGGGTCGCCGCAGCCCTCGACGACCGAAACTGCGCGCGAGAGCCACTCGGCGACTTCGCGCAGCTTCGTCTCGCTCTTGATGTCGATCTTCCAACCCGTCAGCTGCACTGCCAGGCGTACGTTCTGACCGCGGCGCCCGATCGCGAGCGAGAGCTGGTCGTCGGGGACGATCACATCCATCGACTTCTGTCCCTCGTCGATGATCACCTTCGAGACCTGTGCCGGCGACAGCGCGCTACAGACGTAGCGGGCGGGATCGGGGCTCCAGGGCACGATGTCGATGCGTTCTCCGCGAAGCTCCTGGACGACGGCCTGCACGCGGCTGCCCTTCATCCCGACACAGGCGCCAACCGGATCGACGTCGCTGTCCCGGGAGACCACGGCGATCTTCGAGCGCCCGCCGGGCTCGCGGGAGGCGGACTCGATCGACACGATCTTCTCGTACATCTCCGGCACTTCCTGCTCGAAGAGCTTCACGAGGAAGTCGATCGAGGCGCGGGAGAGAACGATCTGCGGTCCCTTGGCGACCTTGCTGACCTCGACGACATAGGCGCGGACGCGATCGCCGGGGCGATAGCTCTCCCGCGGAACCTGCTCCTTTGGTGGAATCACGGCTTCCGCCCGTCCCAGATCCACGATGATGGCACCCTTCTCGAAACGGCGGACGATGCCGTTCACGATCTCGCCCTCGCGATCCCGGTACTCCTCGAAGGTATTGTCCCGCTCCGCATCGCGGATTCGCTGGATGATGACCTGCTTGGCGGCCTGGGCGAGGATGCGCCCGAAATCCGAGGTATCGAGCTTGACCCCGATCTCGTCGCCCTCTTCCACGTCGGGATCGTAGTCGCGTCGGGCGATCTCGATCCGGATCTGCGTATCGGGATCCGTGATCTCAGAGACCACCTCGCGGAACTCGAAAAGCTCCACCTCACCGATCTCGTCGTTGTAACGCGCCTCGATTTCCTTGTCCTGACCGAATCGCCGGCGCGCGGCCTGACGCATCGCCTCCTCGAGCGCACCCGTGATCTCGCTCGAATCGATGCCCTTGTCCTTGGCGATCTGATCGATCTCTCGCTTGAGATTCAATCCCAGCATCACACCCCGCCCGATTCGCTCGAGCCCCGTCGCCCCGACTCTTTTCGCTTCGCGAAGTCGGCGCTCGTGAACTCATAGAGAGTATTGGCCTTTTCGACCTCTTCGAAGGGGATCAAGGCCTCTTCCCCGTCGACGTCCATCCTCAACGCGCCCTGCTCGAAGGCCAGCAGTCGGCCACGGTATCGCTTGCGCCCTTCGACCGGGCGCCTCGTGCGCAGCTTGATCTCGCGACCACAGGCCGCCACGAAATCCTTCTCCCTCGACAACACCCGATCCAGCCCCGGCGACGAGACCTCGAGCTGATAGGCGCCCGACATCACGTCTCCCGCATCGAGCAGCGTCTCCACCTCCCGCGAGATGGCCACGCATCGCTCGATCGGAACCCGCCCGTCGAGCGCGGGCGTATCGACGATGATCCGCAGCAGACCCCTCCCCTGGCCCCGGGTCAGCTCGAGGTCCACGAGCTCACAGCCATGCTCGTCCACGACAGGCTCGATCAAGGCGCGCAGCGGATCCGGAATGTCGCGATAGATCTTCCACCCTCCTTTGAGCTCGCCTGGGCGCGTGCCCAGCATCCTCAAACAAAAAAAGCGGACTCAACGCCCACTTTCCTGGCGGCTCCGACTCGACGCCACCCCGTCCCGACCCGGCGGGGCCTGTCGACCGCCCCCGTCCGCATCGTTCGAGATCGGGCGTCGAGCGACCCGAAAAGCTGTTCCCGCGAAGCTCGAAAGCTCCGCAAGCCCGCGCAAATTAAACGAAAGCCCTGCCGATGGCAAGGAAGCCGCATCAGACCCGCGGGGTCTCGAGTGCCCCGGTCAAATCCGCGACCCGTGCGAAGCCATGGCGGGCCGCGTACTCCGCGATTCCCTGCGCGATCCGGCCCGCCGCCGCGGGGTCGAGATAATTCAGGGTGCCCACCTGGACGGCCGTCGCCCCGCAGAGCAGGAACTTGACGGCGTCGGCAGCGTCCGAGATCCCGCCGACGCCGCAGAGGGGAATCTTCACGGCCCGCGCAACCTGCCAGACCATGCGCAGGGCGATCGGTCGGATCGCCGGTCCCGACAGCCCACCCAGCACATTCGACAGCACCGGCCTGCGGGTCTCGACGTCCACCTCCATCGCCTGGATCGCATTGATCAACGAGACGCCGTCCGCCCCCTCCGCCTCGCAGACCCGCGCCATGTCCGCGATCCGGGTGACGTTCGGCGAGAGCTTCACCAGCAGGGGCAGTCGGATCGCCCGGCGCACGGTCCGAACGAGCTCGCCCAGCAAGGCCGGATCCTGGCCGAACTCGATGCCCCCGGACTTCACGTGGGGGCAGGAAGCGTTGATCTCGATGCCCGAGACCCGCGGATGCTCCGCGACCCGGGCTGCCAGCTCCGCATAGCCCCCGGGCTCGGTCCCGAAGGCGCTCGCAATCACCACCACCCCCTCCGGCAGGGCCGGCAGCTTCTCCTCGAGAAAAGCACGCACGCCCACGTTCTCGATGCTGATGGCGTTCAACATGCCCGCCGGCGTTTCGGCGATCCGGGGCGGAGGATTGCCCGAGCGCGGCTCGAGGGTGAGGCTCTTCGCGACGAAGCCGCCGATCCGCTCGAGGTCGAGAAAGGGAGCGAACTCGGTGCCGTAGCCAAAAGTGCCGGAGGCCGTCAGCACCGCATTGCGCAGCGGGATGCCCGCGAACTCGACGCGTTCGTCCACCCGGCCCGGCGGGATCGGAGCGGTCGGGGCGGTGCTCCGGGTCGGCATGCTCACGGCAGCCCCTCCCAGTCGATCTCTGCCGCGGCGAACACCGGCCCCGCCCGACACACCAGCGAGAATCCGCCCTCCCGACGCGGCGCCGCACAGCCCAGGCAGACGCCGAATCCGCAGGCCATTGGATTCTCGAGAGACACCCAGCAGTCCGCACCATGGGACTGCGCGAGCTCGGCCGCGGCCCACATCATCGGCGTCGGTCCACAGGCGAAGACGGCCGCCCGCCCGCCGAAGCGCGTGAGGCTTTCGGACAGCGCCTCGGTCACGCGGCCCCGGCGGCCGAAGCTCCCGTCCTCGGTCGTGCAAACCAGCTCGACCCCCTCCAGGGCCTCGAAATCACGGCGCCCGATCAGGTCGGCCTCGCAGCGCGCACCGAGCGCGACCTGCACCGGCCTCCCGACCCTCAAGAGTCCCGCCGCCAGCTCGTAGAGCGAGGCGATGCCCGTGCCCCCGCCGATCAGCAGCGCCGGCGCGTCACCGGCCTCGATCGGGAATCCGCGACCCAGCGGGCCGACGATCGACAGCGATTCCCCCACTCGCGCCTCCGCCAGTAGCGCGGTGCCGCGACCGACGACGCGGTAGAGCACCTCGACACGAGCCGATGCCGCCTCGTCCGGAACGACGCCTTCACGACCGGAGAGATCCCGATACACGGCCATCGGGCGCGGCAGCAACGGATCACGGCGCACCACGGCCGACTCGGCCCCGGGCCCGAGCATCACGAACTGCCCGGGACGCGCGCCCGGCCAGCCCGGCACCTCGAGCAGCAGCTTCCAACCACTGCCCTCCGCCGTATTGGCGACGACCCGCGCATGAACACGGATCGGCGGGGCCTCGGATCCCAGGCCCCTGGTCGCTGCTGCCCCCAAGCTCACTCCGCTCCCCGTCTCGCTCGCCTCGGACCCGACTGCCTCGACTGCCTCGACTGCCCCGACTCCCCGAAGCCGGTCCGACGCGACGACCTGATTGGACCGCGGCCGGCAGGACGACCGCCCGCTCTCGGGTCGCGTTCAGAGCGATCGGGAGAGCAGCAGGGCGTCGTCGCCGTCGGGGTAATAGCGTGCCCGCCTACCGACCACCACGAAGCCCAGGCGATCGTAGAGGGCGCGGGCCGCCGCATTCGACTCGGCGAGCTCGAGGCGCGCCTCCACCAGGCCCTCGGCGGTCCCGCCCCGGATCAGCGCCTCGATCATCGCCGTCGCGGCGCCCGATCGGCGCGCCTCGGGCAGCACGCCCACCTGGTCGATCTCGAGCAGATCGACGACGCGGCGGGCCAGCACGATGCCCAGCGGTCGCTCCCCGGGTCCGAGGGCCCAGACGACCCGGGCCATCGGAGCCTCCAGAGCGCCCGCGACCGCCACGGGCCCCCAGCCCCCGGGCAGACTCCGCGCCACAAGATCCACGGCCCGATCGACTCCCTCCGGCCCGACCGTCCGGACCCGCCACACGAGCGACATCGACGACCTCCGAGCCCCCGGACGGCCGTCGCGGCCGCCCCACCCAATGCTCCCCCGCCTCCTGCTCAGTAGAGGAGGATCCGCGATCAAGGCCCGCCGATTGCCGGTCGATAGAAGGCCCGGGGGCGCCCCGGAGAGAGTACCCGACCCCCTCGAGAGGGAGCCTTGCCGAAGGGTCTCGACGCACATCTCGGCGCACATCAAGACGCCTTCGCCCGCAACCTCGACGACGCTCGCGCCTTCGACGCGTTGGAGGAGCATTACTTCCTCGAAGGCGACTGGCCGGCGCTGGTCGATCTCTACCGTCGCCGCCTGGAGGCGCCTTCGATGGGCGCCCAGGACTCGCGGCGAGCGCCGCTGATGTTCCGGCTCGCCCAGATCCAGGAAGAACGCCTACTCGATCTGGAGGCTGCTGCCGAGACCTACTGGCAGCTCGCGCGCCTCGATCCGGGTCATCGCCCCGCCCTGCGCCAGCTGCGGGGGATCCACGAGCGGGCAGGGAAATGGGATCTCGTGCTCCAGATCGCGGAGCTCGAGGGGCAGACCGCGATGGCAGCCTTCGAGCGCGCCGCCTTCGAGGCGGATCTCGGCCGGATCTGGCAGCAGCAGCTCGACGATCCGGACGAGGCCCGCAAGGCCTACGAGCGAGCGCTCGAGGCCGAGCCCGACCAGCCCGAGGCGCTGGCGGGGCTGGCCGAGCTGCATCGGGCCGCGGGGCGTCCCGAAGCGGCGGTTGCGGTGCTCGAACGCCTGACCGCCCGGCTGCGGGGACCCGAGCGCGCTCCAGCCTGGATCGCCCTGGGCACGCTTTACGGCAACGTCCTCGGGAACCCCACGCGAGCCGCCGCCTGCTTCGATCACGCGCTGGAGGACGATCCCTTCCAGACGGCCGCCGTGGAGTGGGCGCTGCTGCTCGCCACGGCCGGCGAAGACTGGCACCGCGTCGCCGAGCTGCTCGAGCGGCGCTTCGATCTCGCGGTCGGCGCTCGCCAGCGAGCGTCGATCGCGGTCGAGGCGAGCCAGCTGGCTCTCACCGAGCTCGGATCGAGTGGCGCCGCCCGGGCCTGGGTGGAGCGCGCCTGGGAGCTCGCTTCGGACGAGCCCGCAGTACTGTTGGCCCGAGCTGACGTCGAACGCAGAGAGGGTGATTCGGAGGCCCTCCTCGAGACCCTGGATCGGCTGATCGCGGTCGCAGCCCGGGTGACTCCGGGCAGCCTTCTCATCGAGGCGGCCCGGCTGCATGCCCGCTTCGACCAGCCCGAAGCGGCCCTCGCCGCCCTCGCCCGGTTCGGCGAGCGGGGTCATGCGCGGCAGGGCACGGACCGCCGCGAGCTGCTGGCCTTGACGACGGATTGCCTGCGCCGCACCAGCGACCGCAGGGCGCTGGCCGAGGTGCTCGAGAGCTGGACCGAGCTGGATGAGGGCGACCCCGACGCGGAGCGCGCCGCGAGGCTGCGGGAGCTGGCCCGTCTCCATCAGGAGGATCTCGACGACGCCGACAGGGCGGCCGACGCCTGGCAGCGCGCCTTCGAGCTCGACCCTGGCCACCCCGAGGCGCGCGATGCGCTCGAAGCGATCCATCGGAAATCCAACGATCCCGCCGCGCTCCGAACCCTCTTCGAAACGGCGATCGCTGCACTCGGCGCTTCCGCTCCCCCACCGCTTCTCGCAAGCCTCGGCGACCTGCTGCTCGACGACTTCGACGATCTGCCCGGAGCGCGCGGCTGCTTCGACCAGGCGCTCGAGCGGCAGTCCGACTGTCGCGCCGCACTCGCGGGCCTGGGGCGGCTGGCACGACGAAGCGGTGACCCGGAGCTGATTCTCGAACTCTGCGAACGCGAAGCCTCGAACGATCCCGCCGAGTCGCGCATGGCTGAGCTGGTCCAGATCGTCCTGCCGATCCTCGAGCAACGCCAGCAGCTCGAAGAGGCCCTCGACTGGGCTCTGCGCTGGAGCCGCATGGCAGCCGGCCGCAGCCAGCCGCTCGAACTCTGCGCCGATCTCGCACAGCGGATCGACCGGCCGGAGGCCGAGCTCGACGCGCGGCGGTCCCTCGCTCGGCTGCAGACCGGCTCCGCCCGTAGCGCGACGCTCCTGCGTGTCGCCCGGCTCGAGACCGACCGACGGAACCACCCGGCCGCCGTCACGGCCCTCGAGGAGGCGAGTCTCGCCTCGCCCGACGACCTCGAGCTCCTCGAGGCCCTCTGCGACGGCTACCGAAGGATCGGATCCCCGCGCGAGCTCGCCCAGACCCTGCGTCGAACAGCGGACCTGCTCCTCCCCGAGCAGCAGGCCACCCCGCTCGAAGAGCTCGCCCGGCTGCTCAAGGATCCGCTCGGCGACCTGCCCGCGGCGATCGTCGTCCGCTGGCGGCTGGTCTCCCTTCCGCAACCGCCCGAAGGAGCCCGGGAGGCTCTCGAAGCCCTGCTCGAGGGAGCTGGACGTTATGCGGAGCTGGTCCAGCTGCTCGACGAGCGACGCGAGCGAATCGGGGACGACTCGCCCGAGGCGCTCGCCCTCGATCGTCGTCGCGCCCGACTGAGACTCGATGCGCTCGGCCGGAGCGAGGAATCCGTCGCGATCCTCACCCGTCTCCAGACCCGCCACCCGGAAGACGAAACGCTCCTCGACGACCTCGAGCGCGCGCTCCGCGTCGCGGGAGACGCCCGAGCGCTATGCCAGATCCTCGAGCAGCGCGCCGGGCGGGAGCGCGATGGCGCGCGACGACTCGACCTGCTCCTGGAGCGAGCCTCACTGCTCGAGGAGTCGCTCGCCGAGCCGCTTCCCGCCTGTGATCTGCTGGAGGCCATCGCCTTCGATCCGTCGCTGCCGCCGCGGGCCCGCGACGCGCTCGGACGCCTCGAGACGCTGCTCGAGTCGACGGGACAATGGCGACGCCTTCGCGACCTGCTGCTTCGACGTCTCGACGGCGTTTCGATCAGCGAGGAGCTCGCGCTGCGCGAACGCATCGCCCACCTCTGCGGCGATCGGCTCCAGGACACGGAGGGCTGCGCTCAGCAGTATGAGGCCATCCTCCGCATCGATCCGGAGCGGATCCACGCCTGGCAGGCCCTCGAGGTGCTCTATGCCCATGACCCGGGCCGCGCGGCCGACTGGCTTCGGGTCGTCGAAGCCGAGCTCGCCCACGCGCCGGCGGCGGAGCGCGAAAGGGTGTTGCGGGTCGGCGCCGCCCGTTTGCTGCTCGACGACGAGCGGCGACCGCGAGACCGTGACGCCGCCGCAGCCTACGACCACTACGAACGGGTTCTCGAGCTGGAGCCGGGACACTCCGAGGCGGTCGAGACCCTCGCCTCGCACTACCAGGGAGAGGGTCGGCCGGCGGAAGCCGCCCGCGTTCTCGGGGGCCGCCTCGACCGGATGAGGCTCGATGGCGAGCCCGGGATCGAGGATCTGCAGCTGCGACTGGCAGCGCTCTATCTCGACGGGCTCGACGACCTCGAGCGGGCGCGGGAGCTCTTCGAGGCCCTGCGCGACGCCGCCGACCTCGCGGATCCGGTGGCCGAGTCCCTCGCCGAGATCTACCGCCGGACGGCGGACGAGCCTGCCCTCGCCGAGCTCTGTCGCAAGGTACTCGCCCGCTCGGAGCTCGGACCGGGCTCGCTCGCGTGGCGCATGCGCCTCGGTGCCAGCGAGGCACGGCAGGGTCATCTCGAGGAGGCCGCCCTCGCCTATCGGACGGCGTGGGTCGATGCGCCCAACGATCGCGAGATCGAAGATGCCCTGATCGCGATCTATCGCGAAGTCGGCGAGGCCGAGCCGCTGGTCGAGCTGCTCGAGAAACGGCTTCCCTTCGCCGCTGCGGACGAAGCGCTCGCGCTGCGGCTGGAACTCGCCGCGTTGCATGCACACTCGCGCGACGAGCCGCGGGAGGCCCTCGCGCAGCTCGAGGCGATCCTGGAGCTTCATCCCCATCACCGCGAAGCCTTCGACCGCGCACTCGCCCTGGCCGAATCACTGGGAGACTCGGGCAGACGCCTCGCATTGCTCGAGCGCGCACTCGAGAGCCCACTCCTCGCCGTCGACCGCGCGAGGTTGCTGGAGCTCCGCGGGCTGCTGCTCGCCGAAGGAGACCCACAGCCAGAGCGCGCCCTGCCCTGCTTCCGGGAGGCCCTCGCCCTCGACCCTTCGCGCAGGAGCGCCCGGCAGGCCCTGCTCACACTGCTCGAACGTCTGGGACGCTGGCCGGCGCTGCTCGACTGTCTCTTCCTCGAGGCTTCGGAGGCCGGCGACGATCGCCGAATCGAGCTCTTCGAACAGGCGCTCGAGATCGCCTGGGAGAAGCTGGGGCCGGATGCGGCCCTGCCCTGGATCGTCCGGCTGCGCGCGGAGCAGCCCGACGACCCGGATCTGCTCGCGCGCATGGCCGAAGCCCATCGGAGGGCGGGCCGCTTCGAGGCGGCCCTGCGAGCGATGGACGACGAGCTTGCCCTGCGAACGGCGCCCGCGGAGCGCGGCTGCCTTCATCGGGCCCGCGCCGCGCTCCTCGAGCAAGAGCTGGGCGCGCCCAGCCGGGCGATTCTCGCCTATCAACAGGCGCTCGAGATCGAGGAGGAGCCAGACGACGTCCTGGCCGAGCTGGACCGGCTCTACGAAACCCTGCAACGCCCCTTCGAACGAGCCGCAATCCTGGAACGACGGGTTCGGACGCTGGATGGCCGGGCGGGGTTCGAGTTGCGCGAGACGTTGGCCTCGCTCTACTGCGTGGATCTCGCCATGCCCGAGCGCGCCGTCGAGCCCCTGCTTCGCAACGTCGACGCCACGCGGGACGATCCCGACCGCGAGCTCCGCGCACTCGGCGCGCTCGATTCGGCCCTCCAGGCGGTAGCTCGTCCCGACGCCTGGGCGCGCGCAGCCGAACGAAGACTCGAGCTGATCGAAGGCCATCCGGAGATCGCCCGGGCGACACCCGAGGACTCCGTACGGGCCCTGCGCGAAGAGCTCGCCCGGGTCTACGACGAAGAGATCGGTAACCCGGATCGAGCGCTCGTCCTGCTGCGGCAGCTCGGTGAAGCCGAGTCCGAGGCGGGGGCTCGGGCACGGGTCCGGCTCCGGGATCTGCTGAGACGCACCGGTCGTCGACTGGAGCTCGCGGAGAGCCTGGACCGCGATCTCAACGCGGGACGCGGTGAGGCCGACGAATGGCTCGAGCTGGGACGACTCCGGGAGGAGGTACTCGGCGACTGCCGGAGCGCCCGCCTCGCCTACGAGCAGCTGCGTCGGATGCTTCCCGATTCTCTCGAAGCAATTCGCGGGCTCCGGCGCTGCTGCGAACGATTGCGCGATTGGCCCGGCCTTGCCGATGCCCTCGTGCTGGAGCTCGATCGCGCGGATGCGAGCGCTCAGACGCGATCGCAACGGGCCGCCCTGGCCCAGCGCCTGGGCGATCTCTGCTGGCAGCGCCTGGCGGCGGGGGAACGAGCCGCGGTTGCCTACATCCGCGCTCTCGATCTGGAACCCGGCAACCTCACCGTGCTGCGCGCGCTCGCCAGCCTCCACGAGGCGTGCGGGGAAGAGGCCAGAGCGCTGCCGCTTCATCGGCGCGAGCTCGCGCTGCTGCCGGAAGCCGCTGAACACGACGATCGGAGACGCACGCTTTGGCTTCGCATCGCGACACTGGAACGGGATCACGGCATGCCTGCCGAAGCCATTGAAGCCTATCGAGCGGCAGCGGTCCTTCAACCGCTCTCCGCCCACGACGAGCTGTGCCTCGCTCGTCTCTGCGAGACGCAGGACGACTACGAAGGATTCGTCGCGGCCTTCGGCAGTTGGTGCGATCGAGAGGACTCGGCGGCCGTGGCCGGAGACCATCTGGAACTCGCTGGCCGACTGCGCGAAGCGGGTGATGCCGACCGCGCCCGCAGGCGCGTCGAGCAGGCCACGCTCGTCTCGAAGCCCTCCGAGACCGCGGCCTGGCTCGTCCTCGCCGAGCTGGAGGTCGCAGAGGGGCGCCCCGACGCAGCGGTGGCCGCCTTCGAGACCGCTGCCGACCGGAGCGATCCCGAGACCGGCGCGCGCCATCTCGCGAGCGCCGCGGCGTTGGTCGCCGAATCCGATCCCGCACGCGCGCGCACGCTGCTGGAGCGAGCCGTCCTCGAGGCCCCCGGCTCGATCGAGGCCGCGATCGCATTGGTGCGTGTCGCGGCCCGTCTCGGGTACGACGAGCAGATCGTCTGCGAGGCCGATCGCGTCCTGACGCTGTCGGAGGTGGCGGTCGACGAGCCGAACGCGCTTTCAGCCGAGGTCCGGGCCGAGGTCGCCCTGCTCGGCGGTCGTTCCGCCCGCAAGCTCGGCGAGCGCGCCCTCCTCCGGCGCCACTTCCGCATCGTCCTCGATCTCGACCCGGATCAGCCGGAGGCGCTCGAAAGCCTCGCCGAAGCGGAATTCGAGGATGGAGATCATCGAGCGGCTCGTCCGCTACTCGAGCATCGATTGGCCCTCTCCGAAGAAAATCCTGCCGGCGCCGCCCAGCGGGCGATGCTCGGCCGCTGCCTCGAGACCGAGGGCCTGACCGAGGCCGCCCAGGCACACTACGAAGAGGCGCTTGCTCTGTCGGGGGACCTCGAGCTTGCCTACGAAGGTCTCGTACGTGTGCATGAGCGGGCGGCGCGCACGGACGAAGCACTCGGCGTCCTCGAAGCCTGGGCCGACCAGGACCCGGATCCCGTACGGCGGGCGGCGATCCGCCTGCGTGCCGCAGAGGCGGCGTGGGCGGCGGGACAGGCCGACCGGGCCGAGCGCCATCTCGAGAACGCGACCGAATCGGATCCGCGCCTCACTCCCGCCTGGTTGCTGCTCACGGAAATCGTCGGCTCCCGGGGAATCGAGGAGGAGGCGCGCCGGGTCTGCGAGGCCGCCCTCGACGCGGTCGTGCCCGATTCTCTCTCCGCCCAGATCTCGCTTCGCCTGGCGCGGCTCGAGGAAGCCGCTGGCCGTCGCGAAGCGGCCAGAGAACGCTATGCCGAGGCCGCGCGCTGGGAGCCGCGCTGCGTCGAGGCCGTCCTGTGCGAGTCGCGGCTGGCCCGTCTGGATGGCGACTGGGTCGCCGCGGACGGCGTGCTCGCCCGTTTCGTGGATGCCCATCCCGACCCGACCAGCCCGACGCTGGCTGCCGTCCTGGTCGAACGCGGGCGACTGCTCTCGGGCCCGCTGGAGGACTTTCCCGCCGCAGTCCGTGCCTACGAAGGGGCACTGCTGCTGCAACCCGAGCTCCGCGTGGCGCGCACGGCCCTCGCAGGCCTGCTGCTGCATGCTCCGGGGCGCGCGGCCGACGCGCTTGCCATTCATCGCTCGATCCTCGAGGAGTCACCCACCTCCGCGAGCTCCCTACGAGCCTTGATCGATCTCGCTGAACGCCACCAGGAAGAGGGGATCGCGCAAAACGTCCGGGCGGTGCTATGCGCTCTCGGACAGGCTTCGCCTGCGGGAGACTCGAAGGCTTCCGATCGACTCCGCCTCGAAGTTCATCCCGGCCCGCCGATGCCCGAAGCCGCCCACGAAGGACTACGGCGCCTGGCGCATCTGTTGCGAGACGAGCTCGGACCGCTTCTGCAGGAGATCGATCGGCCTCCTGCCGAGACCGTCGACCCCGCGATCGCGCGGACCATCGAAGAGCTCCTCGGGCTGGAGGCGGAGCTCGCGGCGCCCGGACTCACGCTTCTGACGGACGAGGAACGAGCGGATCTGTTCCGCTCCATCGCCAGCCTGCTGCTCGACTCGATGATCGAGGGCGGCGACCGCGCACGCCGGACCGCCCTCGATCGAGCGCTGGGACGCTGGACCCGTCGCAAGGCGAGACGGCTCCTCGAGGAGACGAGCCTGTCCGACATCGAGGCAATCGATCTGGTCGCCTGGGCGAGCGAGCTGCGCAGCCTCGCCGCCGCTCAGCTCGTCGATCGCAACGGGGGGGATCTGGCGGCCGTACTGCGGGGTCTGCTCGTGCTGGAGGGACTGGACCCGGAGCAGATCGAATCCGGGCAGACGATGATCGCAGCCCTGACCGAGCGCTCACGACCCGCCCGAACGCTGCTGACCCGAATCCTCCGTCAGCTCGGCGAGAGCCTGGCGCAGGTGATCGAGCCCGGGTAGCACCGATCCCCGAGACGCGATCCCGCCTTCGAACGACGAGGCCACGGAGCGAAGACCATGCCGACACGCACCCCGAAAAACACCCGCCGATACCGCCGGATGACCGTTCGGATCCTCGTGGACTACCAGGCCGACGGCGGCATCCACTGCGACTATGCGACGACGCTCGGGGCCGGCGGGATGTTCCTGGGTACCCATCTGCCCCTCGAACGAGGAGACGACGTCAAGCTCCGCTTCCGAATCCCCGGTGGCACGATTCTTCACGAGATCGAGGCCAAGGTCACCTGGTCCTGCTTCTCGAAAGCCGGTGAGGAGACGAGGACGCCGGGGGTCGGACTCCAGTTCAGCGATGCCGAGGCAATCGCCCGACTCGCCCGCGAACTCGAGGACTATGCGGCCACGGTCTGATCGCTTCGATCGAGCAGCTCCGGCGAATCCAGCAGCGTCCGGACCAGGCGATGATGCAATCCGTGACCACCCTTCTCGACCTCGATCGCGGCGCGCAGCGGTGCCCCGAGCAGCGCCAGGTCACCGAGCAGATCGACCACCTTGTGCCGCACGAACTCGTCCGGCCAGCGAAGCCCGTCCCCGTTCAACAAACGGGTGTCGTCGAGCACCAGGGCATTGTCGAGGGAGCCGCCTCGCGCCAGCCCCGCCTCCCGCAGTCCCTCAACCTCGTGCACGAAGCCGAAGGTGCGGGCCGGAGCGAGCTCGTTCTCGAAGAGGGCCTCATCGAGCTGGGGGATTTCCAGGGACTGCCGCCCGATGCAGGGATGGGGGAAATCAATCGTGTACCGGATGTGCAGCGTGTCGTTCGGGACCGCACGAATCCAGCGGTCCCCGTCGCGGATTTCCAGCGGTCTTCGCAACACCCAGTCGCTCCGTGGAGCCGGCTGACTCGTTCGCCCCGCCTCACGAAGCAACGCCGCGAAGGGAGCGGCGCTGCCGTCGAAGACGGGAATCTCGCTGCCCTCGAGCAGGATACGCAGGTTGTCGATGCGGTGGACGAGGACCGAAGCGAGCAGATGCTCGACGGTCGAGACCCGAACCCGCTCCGGGTTCGTCGACCCGCCCGGCAGCGCCAACGTCGTCGCCCGGATCGTCGACCAGACGTGATCCGACCGCGCCGGAATCTCCGTTCCGATCGATCCATCGGCCGTTTCAGCCAGGACGAAGACGAGTCCTGTGCTCGCGCCGGCGGGCTCGAGGGTCAGACGAACCTCGTCGCCGCTATGGAGTCCGAACCCCTGACAGCTCACCCGGCGTGCGATCGTCGACTGTGTCAACCCGACCAACCCGACTCCTGACGATTCATCCCGACGAATCATCCCGGCCGGAATGGACGACTTCGGGTCCGTTCGAATCGGCTCCGAGGGCATCCATGGCGACTGCGGAGCCGATTCCCGACTCGCGAGCCGTACCTGCTCGTCGACGCAAAGGGATGTTCCATCGCACTCACGAGGCTCGAGCGTAGCGTGCGGATCCGTCGGAGGCATGATCGAAGGTGCGGGCGGGTCGATCGCCGGCCCGCCGCCCGCTCAGGAGCCGGCGGTCGCCGTCGCGGTATCCGTCTCGGCGAGCCGCGCACGAACGAAGTCCAGGATTTCCTGAGCCGACTGGAACCGGTTCGCCGGATCCTTTTCGAGGCATCGCATGACGCTCTCGACCAATGGCGCAGGCAGGTCCTGACGCAGGGCGCGGAGGTCGGGAGGCGGGGTGTGCAGGTGGTGGTAGGGAATGTTGCCCTCCTTGAACGGGACGGTCCCGGTCGCCAGCTCGAAGACCATCACGCCGAGGGAGTAGATGTCGGTGCGATGGTCGACGTTCTTCCCGAGCGTCTGCTCGGGACTCATGTAGTAGGGCGTCCCCGCCACGACCGTCGTATGATTTCGTGCCTCCCGCACGACCTTCGCAAGACCGAAGTCCATCAGCTTGGCCTTCCTGGTCCGCGTCCACATCACGTTGGCCGGCTTGACGTCTCGATGCACCACCTTTTTCTCGTGGGCATAGGCGAGGGCCTCGCTGACCTGCAACAGGATGTGGACGATGCCGGAGACCGAGATGGTCCCCCGGCGTCGCAGGATTTCCTTGAGCGTCGTGCCCTCGACGTATTCCATCGCGATGTAGTAGCGCCCCTGCTGCTCTCCCGTGTCGTAGACCGTCACGATATTCGGATGATTCAGCTTGGCGGCAGCCTGCGCCTCCCGCATGAAGTTGGTGATCGCCTGATCATTCTCGCTCACGGCTTTGGGCAGGACCTTGAAGGCGACGAGTCGGTCCAGGACCGTGTCCTGGACCTTGTACACGATTCCCATTCCGCCACGGCCGAGCTCGCCCACGATCTGGTATCGCCCCGCTTCCGTCCCGCGGCCGTGGCGTACAGGTGCGGCGGCCTCTTCCATCGTCGGGTCGGTCACGACCGGATCCCGCCCGACTGCCTGAGCACGCGCGGCGGTCAGCCGCTGCTCGACGTCCCGATAGTGGTAGTCGAAGGCAAGGATCCTCTCGAAGATCTCGATCGCCTCGGGCGCCTTGTCCGCTTCCAGATGGATACAGGCGAGCTTGTAGTAGCCGTCGACGCTTGCCCGCGACAGCTCCACGCCGGCCAACGCCTGCCGGAGCTTCGCGATCGCAATCGAAGTCTGCCCTCGGGCTGCGAAGATCTCTCCCAGGATCGCCGCCGCCCGGGCAAAATCCCCGTCCTCCTGCTGGACCTTCTGAAGCGCCGAGATGGCCTCCTCGTCGAGTCCCTCCGAGTGGTAGATCTCCCCCGCCCGAAGGAAATCCTGGGCTCGCTCGAGGAGCTCCGCCTCCTTACGAGGCAGGCCGGCGAGCGCATAGCATTCGGCCGACTCCGTGAAGCGTCCGGCCCGCTCGAAGGCGGCCGCCGCCCTCGCCCGATCCCCCGCGAGCTGGAACATCTCTGCCGACTGTGCATAGCCCTGATGCCGCTCGTAGCATTCGCCGGCCTCGGTGTGGCGACCGAGACTGCGGTAGAGGTCACCCGCTTCCATGTAGTCGCCGGCCTGTTCGAGCAGCTCGGCGGCCCGCTCGTTCTCCCCGGCGTCGCGCAGATGATTCCCGAGCAGCCGGGCCGCCGCCGTATCCTGGCCCGCTGCCCGCAGTGACTCGGCCGCCTGCTCGATCTCACCGGCGGCCCTAAAATGCGTCGCCGCCGCGTCGTGATCTCCCAAAGACCGCGCGACCTCGGCGGCTTCCAGGAAGCACTCGCCACGAACGAAGGTCTCGAGGGCCTTACCCGGCTCGCCCGCCTTCAGGAAGAGTCGCCCCGCCTGTCGCACGAGCTTCGCCATCTCGGCGGCTTTCTGCGGATCCATCAACGAGCGCCCGCCCTCCTCGACGAGCACGGCCTGCAAACACTCCGCCGCCAGGCCCCAGTCCTGGCACTTCACGTAGTTCGCCGCCGCATGCCGCAGGAAATCCGTCTCGCGATAGCAATGGGCAGCCTGACGATGATTTCCGGCTTTCTCGAACATCTCGGCGGCGACACTCTTGTGATCGGCCTTCAGGTAGCAATCCGCGGCCTGCGCCCAGGCCTCCTGTTGACTGAAGATCGCACCGGCGGACTCGTAGTTCCCGCCTTCGAGATGGAGCTCCGCGGACTCGAGAAAGCGGTTCTGGTCGTGTCGGACTTCGGCGGCCCGGAGCGGCTCCTGAGCCTCGATGAAAGCCTCCGCTGCGGCATCGAGCTGCTCGTGGGTCCAGAGGAGCTCGGCGGCCTCCACGAGCTTGCCCTGCTTCTTGAGCACCTGGGCCTGCTTGCGGATTCGTTTGGCCGTACGCTTGTCGACCGATTCCGACTCACCCTTGCGGCCCGATCCGCGGGCGACATCGCCCTTCGCCGGCTCGTCGCCCGCACTCTCCTTGGCGCCTCCGATCATCCCGAGCCCGAAGGCCAGCAGGATCAACCCGGCACCGAGCAGCCCGCCAGAAGCCAACCGCAGGGACAGCAGCGTCTCGACGGAGCCGACGAAATCGTGCGGGAGATCCGCGCCCTGCTCCACCAGCCAGCGGGTCAGCGCGTGGAGCCCGCCGCGCAGCCCGTCGACCAGCCCGGCCGCCAGGCCCGAGGCCGCCAGCAAGCCGAACGCGCCCGCACTGCAGGCGATCAGGGAGACGAATAGGGAGATCATCCGAGCAAGGATACGCACGCTGGGATTCATCCTCCGAGAGGCGTCCTCCGAGGGCCGACCGACCTCGGGGTTGCTTCGCCTGCTCCCGCCTATCGGCGGGCAGTGGGTCCGAGCTGAGGCCAGAGCCGCCCGGAGCCCATCTCGGCCGAGCGTTCAGGCGCGCCTCCCGTATGCTCCGGTCGAGGGGGGACCATGCGGCGAAACGGAGATCCGGAGGCTCGTTCGAGTCGGGGATGGCTGGACTCGTTCGGGGGCCTCGTCGTCCGGATCTGTCTCGGGCTGCTCGCGTCGTCCGGGGTCGGCGCCGCGCCCGACGAGGGGGCACTGTTCACGCCGGTTGCGCACGATCTGCCGGGACGGATCGTGCAGGTCTGGCCCTTGTCGGTCTCGGTCTGCCCCGGCGGAGAGGCGGATCTCCTCGTGCTTCAGATCGAGGGCAGCCCACCGACTGCGCGCAGGATCGTGACCTGGATGCCCTGTGGCTCGGCGGCCCGACCCGACGCGGCCGGCAGCGTCACCCGGACACTGCCGCCGGAAATCGTCGGCATCGACGTCGCCCGGATCCCCGGCCGCGCGGGTCCGCAACTCGTCTTGCTCTCCTCCGGTGGTCTCGGGCTCGAGGCCCTCGATGCAACCTCTTCCGACGACCCCGGAGCCCTGCGGCTGCACTGGCCCCTGCCCGAGACCTTGCCGCTGCCGCCACGCCCGCGTCTCGTCACCCGCATTCCGATGATCGACGACTGGGACTCGACGGGGCGTCCGAGCGCCCTCGTTCCCTCGCTGGCGGGCGCCTACCTGCTCGATCTTCAGTCGGGGCGGGCCCGCTTGCTGCCCCTGCCCCTCTACGCCGACTACGACACCTGGGATCCGACGATCCCGGCGCCTGCCTGGAGCTGGCTGGACCAGGAGGTGCACTGGCCCGCGCTCATGCGTGCGGACGACGATGGCGACGGACGCCCGGACCTCTTCGCGCTGGCGCGTTGGGCAATCTGGATCTATCGCACGGGACCCGACGGCCTGCCCGAAACGCCCAGTCGGCGCCTCGACCTCGTGCCTTTCGACGCCGAGGCGGAGCGCCGCTACCAGAGCACGAGTCAGTCGGCGATCGTCCGCGATCTCGATGGCGACGAGCGGGCCGACCTGCTGCACACGGCCGTCACGGGCAGCCTGACCCGGGGCCGGTCGATATCCCGGATCCACCTCGGCGGCTCCGAGGGCATCGACCCCGGGGCTCCGGCGCAGGCGACGCGTGAGACGGAGGGCGGCTTTTCGAGCCTGTATCCCGTGGACCTCGACGGGGACGGGCGGCCGGAACTCGTCGAGCTCTCCCTGGAGCTCGGGCTGTTCCAGCTCGTGCGCCTCCTGCTCACCCGCCGCGCGGAGACCCGGATCCGCATCATCGTGCTCGACCCGGAGTCGAGTGCGGAGTCGAGTGCGGAGTCGAGCGAGGGACTCCGCGTCGTCTTCGAGGACGATCTCTCGCTACAGCTCGATTTCGGCCAGGGCAGCATCACCGGGCTGATGCCGGGTCTGGGCGACTGGAACGGCGACGGCGTCCAGGATCTCCAGGTCTCGCGCGGGAAGGGCCGAATCGGATTCCGGCTCGGTTCGCGTCAGCCGGGGGAGCCTCGACTCGGAGCCGTCGTCGGCGAGCAGCCGATGCCGCTGCGCGGAGGCCTGGGTCAGAGCGCAGACCTCGACGGCGACGGGCTCGACGAGTTGATCGCTTTCGACGCCACGGATCCGGACGCGCCGCTCGTGGTGCTGCGCAACCGGGGTCGGCTGCCGGGCACACCCACCTCGCTGAGGGCTCGCCCCTGACGCCGCTCAGCGGGGGCGCAGGGCCAGCCCGAGATGGGTGTGGGCGCGCTCCGTCGCGACCCTTCCGCGTGGAGTTCTGGAGAGAAATCCACAGTGAATCAGATAGGGTTCGACGAGATCCTCGAGCGTTCCCTTGTCTTCTCCCACGGCGGCAGCCAGGGTCTCGAGGCCGACCGGACCGCCCCCGAACTTCTCGACGATCGTCTGCAACAAGGCGCGATCGAGGCCGTCGAAGCCCGCTTCGTCCACGTCGAGACGGTCCAGTGCGAATCGGGTCGTCGCGAGCCCGATTCCCTGTCCGGCCCCGTCGCGTACCGACGCAAAGTCCCGCACCCGGCGCAGCAGCCGGTTTGCGATGCGCGGCGTACCGCGGGCGCGCCGGGCGATCTCATGGGCGGCCTTGGAGTCGACATCGAGCCCCATCAATCCACCGGAGCGGGTCACGATCCGCTCGAGGTCGGCGATCGGGTAGTACTCGAGCCGCGCCGACCAGCCGAAGCGATCTCGCAGGGGCGACGTCAGCAGCCCCGCTCGGGTCGTCGCCCCCACCAGCGTGAAACGCGGCAGATCGAGGCGGATCGAGCGGGCCGTGGGCCCTTCACCGATCAGCAGATCGAGCTGGAAATCCTCCATCGCCGGGTAGAGGATCTCCTCGACCACGGCGGAGAGCCGATGGATCTCGTCGATGAAGAGCACGTCCCCGGCCTCGAGATTCGAGAGCAGGGCCGCCAGGTCGCCGGGACGTTCGATGGCTGGGCCACTGGTGGCGCGGAACTGTGCACCGAGCTCGCGGGCGACGATGCGGGCCAGGGAGGTCTTTCCGAGTCCCGGCGGACCGTAGAAGAGAACGTGATCGAGAGGCTCGCCCCGCTCCTGTGCAGCTCGCACGAAGACGCTCAGATTCTCGCGCAGCCGCGACTGACCGATCATCTCCGCCAGGTGCTGGGGGCGGAGCGACTCCTCAGCGCTGCGCTCCCCGGGCACCTGCTCCTGACTGAGTTCCCCGCGCTCGAAGCTCATGACCCCCCCCATGTCGGCCCGGCCCCGTGCCGCCTCATGGCGCCAGTCTTCGCAGCGCGATGCGGATCAAGGCTTCGAGGCCCGCCTCTTCCGAGGCCTCGGTGAGCGCCGCCTCGACGACCCGCTCGGCTCGTGCCCTGGGATAGCCGAGATTGATGAGCGCCGACAGCAGCTCGTCGCCTGCATCCCCGGCAGGCGCCGTCCGCGGCTCCGACCCCGGCCGCACCGGCCCGAGTCGACCCGCCAGCTTCTCGGCCTCGTCGCGAAGCTCGACGGCGATCCGCTCCGCCAGCTTCGGACCGACCCCCGGCGCCTTGCGCAGACCCTTGGCGTCGGCCTCGCGCAGCACCCGCAGCAGCCGCTGGGGCTCCATGCCCGACAACACCGACTGGGCCAGCTTCGGGCCGACCCGACTCGCGCGCAGGAGGAGATGAAAGAGCTCCTTCTCGAGGGTCGTCGCGAAGCCGAAGAGCTGGATCGCGTCCTCCCGCACCGCCGTATGCACGAGCAGGGCGACGGTCTTGCCCGGGGCCGGCAGCGCCTCGAAGGTGGAGAGCGGGACGTGCAGCTCGTAGCCCACGCCCTGCACGTCGAGCACCACCCGGGTCGGCGCCTTCTCGCGCAGGCAGCCCTCCAGCCAGGCGATCATCGCAGCCGCCCCTCGACCAGGCGGGTCATGCTGCGCCGAGTGCTGCGGCGCCGACCGCCGAGGGAGAGCTCGGCCAGGGGGCCGGCCTGGGCGTAGGTGAGTGCGAGGGCCAGGGCGTCGGCCGCATCGCTGGGCGGGATCCCGTCGAGGCCGAGAAGGCGGACGACCATCGTCTGCATCTGCGTCTTGTCGGCCGCTCCGGTTCCGGCGATGGCCTTCTTGACCTGGCGCGCCGCGAGCTCGGCCACCGGCACGCGCCCCTCACCCAGACTGGCGAGCAGGGCGCCGCGCGCCTGGCCGAGCACCAGTGCAGAGCGGGCATTCGAGGCGAGGAAGACCCGTTCGACCACGGCCACGTCGGGCGACTCCCGACGTACGAGCGTCAGCAGTCCGGCGTGCAGGAACCCCAGCCGCTCGCAGAGCGGGGCATCGGCGGGCGGCCGCAGTACGCCGTGCGCCAGATGGCGGATGGCGCCCCCCGAGCGCTCCACCAGACCGAAGCCCGTCGCGTTGGAACCAGGATCCACCCCCAGGACCCGCATTCCGCCCCCTCCGGTCTCTCGAGCCCTTGTGTTCGAGCGCCCGCTGCCGACCGGCGCGGACGGACCCGGTACACGCGTCCCGTGCTCGGTACTAAGTCAGCTTCTCCAACTCCTCCTCGGAGATGTCGAAGTTGGCATGGAAATTCTGCACATCATCGAGGTCTTCGAGGGCATCCGCCAGTCGCAGCATCTGCTCGGCGTCCTTTCCTTCGAGCTTCACGGTCGTAGATGGCTGCATCGTGAGCTCCGCGGACACCGGATCGAAGCCCTTGGCAGCAAGGGCCTCCTGAACAGCGTGGAGTTCGGTGGGCGCGGTCACGATCTCGAGGACGCCGTCTCCCTCCCGCATGTCCTCCGCTCCCGCTTCGAGGGCCGTCTCGAGCAGGGCGTCCGAGTCGATGTCCTCGCCCTCGAAGACGATCGATCCCTGCTTCTCGAAGAGGTAGGCGACGCAGCCGGACGCCCCGAGATTGCCCCCGTGCTTCGTGAGAGCATGGCGGATGTCACCCACCGTGCGGTTTTTGTTGTCCGAGAGCGTCTCGATCAGGATCGCCGTGCCACCGGGCCCGTAGCCCTCGTAGACGGATTCCTCGAAGGCGTCTCCCTCACCGCCGCCGATCCCCTTCTGGATTGCCCGCTGGATGTTGTCCTTGGGCATGTTGGCCGTCTTGGCCTTCTCTATGACCAGCCGCAGCCGGGGATTCGAATCCGGCTCCCCGCCGCCGATGCGGGCCGCGGTCTGAAGCTCTCGGATCAGCTTCGTGAAGATCTTCCCGCGCCTGGCGTCGGCCGCGCCCTTCTTGCGCTTGATCGTCGACCATTTCGAATGTCCGGACATCAAAGCTCCTGCCGTCGATCTGACCGGGATAGCACAGCGTCCGGCGCGGGAGCCATCGCCGCTGGCGACGTCTCTGGTCGTACAGTCGCGACCGACCCCTGCCGATACACCAAGGGCGTCACGGGGACGGAGGATGGGCTCCCCAAAGGGTCGACTCTTCCCCAGGACCACCCGGTGCGCGAGGGGCGCTCGCGTGCAGCCAGAGGCTGGCCCCCCGACCGGCGGGATCGAAGCCCACCGGCGAGAGCAATGCCACGAGGAGAGTCCGGCATGACGGAGTTCGCCGTAGGAATCGACCTGGGGACCAGCAACACCTGCGTCTCGCTGATGAGGAACGGCCAGATCGAGGTGCTTCCGAACGCCTTCGGCGAGCGGACCTCCGCCAGCGTCGTGCACTTCCACGAGGACGGCAGCGTCGAGGTCGGCAACTCCGCCAAGGCGAAGGTCATCCACGCGCCGGCGCATACGGTGAGCTCCGCGAAGCGCCTGATCGGTCGCTACTACTTCTCCGAGGAGGTCAAGAAGGCCCAGGCCATCTACGCCTACGAGATCGTCGAGGCCCCCAGCCACGGCGTGCGGATCCAGATCCGGGACGAGGAGTTCTCCCTGCCGGAGATCTCGGCGATGGTGCTGCGGGAGATGAAGCAGATCGCCGAGAAGCACGTCGGCGAGAAGGTCACGAAGGCCGTGATCACCGTGCCGGCCTACTTCAACGACAACCAGCGCCAGGCGACGAAGGACGCGGGACGCATCGCCGGCCTCGAGGTCCTGCGCATCCTGAACGAGCCGACCGCCGCCGCCCTCGCCTACGGCTTCGGCATGGGCCTGAACCAGCGGGTGGCGATCTACGATCTCGGCGGCGGTACCTTCGACATCTCGGTGCTCGAGATCGGGAAGGACATCTTCGAGGTGCTGGCCACCTGCGGCGACACCTTCCTCGGCGGCGACGATTTCGACGATCGCCTGATCGACCTGCTCGCCGACGAGTTCGTCGGACGCGAGGGCATCAATCCCCGCAACGATCCCTACGCCTTCGAGCGCCTGAAGCTGGCGGCCGAGAACGCCAAGAAACAGCTGTCCTTCGACGAGGAGGTCCAGGTCCGGATCGACGAGGTCCTCGTCGGCCCGGACGGGAGGCCGCGGGGTCTCGATCGGACGATCACCCGGGCGGAGTTCGCGCAGCTGGTCCAGGATCTGATTCAACGCACCTTCAAGGTCTGCGACGAGGCGCTCCAGCAGGCCGATCTGACCGTCCGCGACCTCGACGGGGTCATCCTGGTGGGCGGCCCCACGCGCCTGCCCGTCATCCGGGAGGCCGTGACACACTACTTCCAACAGGAGCCGCGCGTGGACGTCGACCCCGACGAGGTCGTCGCCATGGGAGCGGCCATCCACGCCGCCTCGCTGGTCGGGGAAGCCCGGGACTCGATGCTCCTCGACGTCACGCCCCTCGATCTCCGGATCGGCGTCGCAGGAGGTCTCGCCGAGCCCGTGATCGAACGCAATACGCCCGTGCCGATCGAGCAGACGCGGACCTTCACGACCTTTCAGGACCATCAGGAGTCGGTCCAGATCCGCGTCTATCAGGGCGATCACCGATTGGCCGAGGACAACGTGCTGCTCGGCCAGTTCGAGTTCTCGGGCTTCCAGAAGGGCCTGCGCTCGGACGTGAAGATCGACGTCACCTTCGAGATCGACGCCGACGGCATCGTCAACGTCACGGCATCCGACCAGGCCACGGGCCAGGAGGCCTCGACCCAGATCACCCTGTCCTCGGGACTGGACGCCGGCGAGGTCGATCAGATCATCGAGCAGGACCGCGCCGGTCGCGTGAAGACCGCGGGCGCGCAACCGAACGCTCACGACGGGGCCACCACCGGGACGAAGGCGGCCGACGGGCCGGCGGCTGCGAAGTCTCCGCCCGCGCCCTCCGCCTCCTCTCTCTTCGGCGATGGCAAGGACGACCTCTCGATCGGCCGGAACGAGCCTCCGGAGCTGGATCTCGACATCTCGGACGACGACCTCAGCGAGCTGGAGCTGGTGGGCGAGGAAGACCTGATGCAGCCGACCGGGGCGCATGACGGCATCCCTCGCGAAGACGCCATCACTCTCGACATCCCGGCCGAAAACGTGCCCGAGGAGGAGGACCTCTTCGACGCAGCCGGGCGCGACCTCGCTTCTCCCGAGATCGAGCTCGACGAGGAGCGCTGAGTCGTCATGCCCTCCCCCGCCATCGACGCACTCGAGATCCACGCCCTCGCCAAGATCATGGACGAGCTCGACTACTATCAGCTGCTCGGGATCGATCCGAAAGCCAGCCTGGGCGAGATTCGGGCCGCCTTCCACACCTCCTCCCGGAGCTTCCATCCCGACGTCAATCGCGGGCTGCCGCCGGACCTGAAGCGGCAGTGCAATCTGATCTCCAAGCGCATCACCGAGGCCTACAGCGTGCTGCGGGACCCGCGACGCCGACAGGCCTACGACACTCGCGTGAAGGCATCCGGAGTCCTGCGCATCCAGCTCGCCGAAGCCCGGATGGCGCATACCGAGCAGGTCAAGGCCGAGCGTCGGGGCCGCACGCCCCAGGGTCGCCAGTTCCATGCCCGAGCCGAGGCGGCGCTGAAGACCGGCCAACTCTCCGCGGCGATCCAGCACGTCCAGATGGCACTCACCCTCGAAGCCGACAACGCGGGCTTCAAGAGCCTGCTCGAAGAGCTCCGGGCCCGACAGAAGCAGGCGGGCTGAGCACTCGCGCTCCAAGCTTCGGGTTCGATCCGAGTTCCGGGTTCGATGCGAGCGTGGGGGCTTTCCTCTAACCTCACGATCATGCGAGACCAAACGGCCCTGAGCGCATGGCGTCGGTCGAGAGGGGGCTGAGTGGGTCTCCGCGCGGGCAATCGAGGGCGTTCAGGGGGGCGGCACTCCAGAAGCGGTACCGGTCTCGCCTTGCTGCTCTGCCTCGTCCTCGTCCCCGCCATCGGCTGCCACGAGTCGACCCCGCCGCCCGCGACGCCGAACGCGGCTGCGCAGAGTGCCGCCGCCGGCGTACCGCCGCCCCAGGCCGCCACGGACGAGTCCGTCACCCGGGTGGGCAATCGGACCAGCGAGTCGACGGCCCCCCGCCGAGCCGGGGAGCGACCCATCCCGGCCTTCGACGGACGCACCGTGGCGGGCACGCGCCTCTCGATGGGGGAGCTGCTCGGCTCGCGGGTCCTCCTCTTCCTTTTCAATCCGGAGATCGAAGAGGCCCGGCCCGTCGCGAACGCGGTCAACCGCCTCTCGGAGCTCCGCAGATCGCATAACTTCCAGATCGTCGGGGTCGGCGTCGGATCCGATTCCGCCACGCTCTCGCGCTTCGTGCAGGGTGCGGGACTGGACTTCCCCGTGATCGACGACAGCGACGGAGCGATCACGCACCTACTCCGACTGCGCGCGCCGCTCGCGGTGCTCGGCGTCGATGCGGAAGGCTTCATGAGCTTCGGGATCGGGAGCTTCCCGCGCGAGGGCGCGGTTGCGGACGCGGTCGAGAGCCAGCTCCGGGAGGAGCTGCGGCTGCCCGAAGAGGCGGGCCCAGGCGTCGGCCAGCTCCTGCATCGGCCCAAGGCGCCGGAGCTCGGCGTGATCTCGATGGCCGACGGCGGAATCCTGACGACGGCGGCGCTCGAGGGACGCGCGGCGGTCGTGATCTTCTTCCTTCACACCTGCCCCCATTGCCACAAGGCGCTGGCCGCGCTCGAGACGATTCTCGACTCGATTCCCGAGCCCGAGCGGCCGCGCCTGGTCGCCGTCTCGATCCAGAACGATCCGACCGGGGTCCGGCGATCCCTGCAAGAGCTCGGGCTCGACTTCTTCGATCCTCAGCTCGATCCCGAGGGCCGGGCCACCGAACGCTGGGGCGTCACCGGCGGCGTGCCGGTCGTACTCGTGCTCGACGCGGAGGGGCGGATCATCCATCGCACGACCGGCTGGAACGAGCAGCGCGATCCGGGCATCGTCCGCATGAAGGTGGCCGCCGCCGCCGGCGTGCGCGTGCCGATGCTGCTCGACCCGAAGGGGTACAGCGGCAACGACGTCTGCGGGACCTGCCACGAGCTCGAGTACGCCAGCTGGGAGTACACGGCGCACGCGAGTGCCTTCGACACCCTCGTCACGCACGCCGCAGACCGGCGCACCGACTGCGTCGGATGCCACGTCGTCGGCTTCGAGAAGGCGGGCGGCTATGACATCCTGCGTCCGGCGGCCCATCTCGAGAACGTCGGCTGCGAGTCGTGCCACGGTCGGGGCGGACCCCATCTCTCACCGGATTTCGTGCCCGAAGCCGAATACGCCGAGGTCTGCTCGACCTGCCACACCCCGACCCACTCCCTGGGCTTCGAGTACGAGCCCTTCCACGCCCGCGTGAGCCATCAGGGGATCGCGGCCCTCTCGAACGCCGAGCGAGCGCGACTCGGGGCCGGCGGCGGACCGAGCCGGAACCTGCTTCCCACCCGGGCCGGGCACGTGGGCTCGAACGCCTGTCAGAGCTGTCATGCCCGGGAGTTCGAGATCTGGCAGGCGAGCGCCCACGGTCGGGCCGTCGCCAGCCTCGAGACGAAAGGCAAGGCCGACGACGCCAGCTGTCTCGCCTGCCATACCACCGCCTTCGGCAAGCCGGGCGGCTTCCCGGCCGACGCCGCGGTGGCCGACCACCCGGACCTCGCGCGCGTCGGCTGTGAATCGTGCCATGGACCGGGGGGAGATCATGTGGGTCCGAGTGCGCGGCGCACGGGGACGATCCTCTCGCTGGGCGACAAATGCGACTCGTGCGTGATCCTCAAGATCTGTGGCAGCTGCCACGACGACGCCAACGATCCAGGCTTCCGCTTCCATGTGGAGGAGCGGATCGAGGCCCAGCGTCATGGCACGATCGAGCCTGCCGCTGGGAGGCCGGACTGACACGATGAGCGCCGAATCCGATCCGGATCCCAGCGACATCCCCACCGAAGTCCGAGGACTCCTCGCCTCGGCCCGGGCGCTGCTCCGGGAACTCGTCGAGGAGGACGTGGATCGCTTCGAGCGGCTGCCCGGAACGGGCTTCGATGCGCCCCAGACCGCCGCGGCCGGGAAGCCCACTGCAGGACGCGAGCCAGCAGTCCATCCAGGTCGTCTCCCTCCGCCCGTCGCGCCCGTCCCGGATACGACAGCTCCGAGCGGGCCAGGGACTTCCGGTCTCGCTGCCGACAGCCGTCCCAGCCTCGAGACGGTCCGTGCCGAGCTGGGCGACTGCCGGCGCTGCTCGCTCTGCGAGGGCCGGCGCACGATCGTCTTCGGAGATGGCCATCCCGACGCGGATCTACTCTTCATCGGGGAAGGGCCCGGGGAGCAGGAGGATCGTCAGGGTCTGCCCTTCGTCGGCCGAGCGGGCGAGCTCCTCACCCAGATGATCGAGAAGGGCATCGGCATCCCACGCAGTAAAGTGTATATATGCAACATCGTGAAGTGTCGGCCGCCCCAGAACCGCAATCCACTGCCACCCGAGGTCAGCGCCTGCCGGCCCTTCCTGGATGGCCAGATCCGGGCCGTCGCGCCAAAGGTGATCGTCACCCTGGGCAAGCCCGCCGCGAGCCTGCTGCTCGGCCGAGACATCGCGATCACGCGGGTCCGCGGAACCTGGCACGAGTACCAGGGCATTCCCTTGATGCCGACGCTGCATCCCGCCTACGTGCTCCGCCAGTACACCCCGGAGAATCGGCGTGCGGTGTGGGAGGACCTGAAGGCAGCCTACGATCGGAGTCGATCCTGAGCGTGCCGCCGGCTCCGATTCCGATCTCGTGCAGTCGACTCCCGTCCTGGTCTCGTGCATCATCGGCCCCGCGATGAGCATCCGCACGAAGCGACCCGATCCGCTCGAAACGGCCCTCTGCGGGATCCTGTTGCATCCCGCCGGCCATACGCGTTCGCCCGCCATGCATCGGGCGGCCTACGAGAGCCTCGGCCTGAACGCCCACTATCAGGCTTTCGACGTGACGGCGGATCGGCTGGCGGACGCCGTCGCCGGCGTGCGAGCGCTGGGCCTGAAGCAGGTCGCGGTCTCGATCCCGCACAAGGAGGCGATGCTCGCCCTGGTCGACGAGGTCGACGAGATCGCGGCCCGAATCGGAGCGATCAACACCGTGACGCGCGTTGGGGATCGGCTGGTCGGAACAAACACGGACTGGCTCGGAGCGGTCCGGGCGCTCGAGGGCGAGACGACGATCGCCGATCGGCGGGCCGTGGTGCTCGGCGCCGGGGGCACGGCGCGCGCCGTCGTCTTCGGGCTGCGCGAGCGCGGGGCCGAGGTGTTCGTGCTGAATCGCACCCGCGCGCGGGCCGAGACGGTCGCCCGAGATCTCGGAGCCCAGGGCTTCGGCGGGCTCGACGAACTCGAAGCGCTCGCCCCGGAGCTGATCGTCCAGACGACGAGCGTGGGGCTGGGGGAGGATCGATCGCCGGTCGATCGGGAGGCCCTGCCGAAGGGGGTCGTCGCGCTCGATGCCGTTTACGCGCCGGAACGAACCCGCCTGCTCGCGGACGTGGCCGCACGCGGGGGGCGTCCGATCGCGGGCAAGTGGATGCTCGTTCATCAGGCGGTGGAGCAGCTTCGCCTGTGGACGTGCGAGCTGCCGGAGCCACCGGACGAGTCAGCGCTGGCGCGTGCCACCCAGGTGATGGCCGCCGCCTTCGACGACGCCGCTCAGCCCTCGTATCAGCCCTCGTAGCCCCACTTCTTCTTGTTCTCGGCGATCTGGTCCGGCGTGGGCACGTTCGCCTCCTCGCGTTCCGGCACGAGGAAATCGTCCCGCTCGTCCACGATCTGGGCGTTCAGGGCCACATCCTCCTCGAAGACGTCCGGCACCTGCTCGTCCTCGAAGATGGCCTCCCACGGGCACTCGGGCTCGCAGACGCCGCAATTGATGCACTCTTCCGGATCGATGTAGAGCTGGTTTTCGTAGCCGGCCGCGTCGCCCTTGTCCTTGTGTTGGACGATGCAGTCGACGGGGCAGACCTCGACGCACGCCATATCCAGACAATCACGACACAATCGGGTGATGACCCAGGCCATTTGGACTTCTCCCTGCCACGATACGAGTGAACCCTGGGGCGACGGGAAAGACGCTCCGACCCTGTGGCGAAGCGCGACCCGGCCCCATGAGGGCGACTACTTCAGCTTGGTTTCTTTGTAGACCACGTGCTTTCGCACGACGGGATCGTATTTCTTGAACTCGAGCTTGTTCGGCGTATTCGTCCGGTTCTTCGAGGTCGTGTAGAAATGACCCGTCCCAGCGGTCGACTCGAGCTTGATCTTCTCGCGCTTGCCCTTGGCCATCAGTCTACGCTCCCACCGGATCCGGCACGGGCTCGCCTCCGCGCGCGAAGACACGAATCCGCTTTCCGTCCCGCTCCTCCACGCGCACGCGCGAGGGCTTCTGATCACCGGGATGGACGAGCATCACGTTCGAGACGTCGATCATTCCTTCGGTCTCGACGATGCCTCCTTCGCGGGCACCACTGCGTCCCGGACGCAGATGGCGCTTCTGGAGCCGGACGGCCTCGACGCGCACGCGCCCGTCGGACACGTCCACGGAGATCACGCGGCCCTGCTTGCCGCGATCCGCTCCGGTCACGACCTGGACCAGGTCGCCTTTTCGAATCTTCTGCATCCTGATTTGCCTCTTTGCGTCCGAGGATTGCCTCCGAGGAGCGCGGATGTATCCGTCAGTCAACGGCTTTCGTCAAGGTCCCTCAGGGGAAAAAAGGACGCTTTCCGAGAACCCCTCGCTCGATCCCAGCCGACCACCACCGACTGCGCCGTGGCTGCCCTGGGTTGCGGTACTGTCGCGCGTTCCGCGGTCCGGGTCGACCCGACCGCGTCCGAACGGGGACGAGGAGGCGGAAACGATGGGTAAGCGGGCGCTGCCGGTCCTGGTGCTGCTGCTCGTCGGGGTGGGGGCCTGCAATCTCCTGCTGCCGGACGAGTACGTCGTCAACGCAGACCTGGGCCACCTGCTCTTCGGGCGCGGCATCCAAGCACCGCCGCCGACGCTGGTCGCGCAACGCCTCCGAGCGGCCGGTGACCTCGAGGTCGCGATCTGGGCCGACGACATCCCCAACGCCCGAATGCTTCGGTTCACGCCCGCCGGTGATCTCCTCGTGAGCCAACCGCGACGGGGCCAGATCCTGCTCCTGCTCGGCGACCGCGATGAGGATGGAGGCTCGGATGGTCGACGGGTCCTCATCGACGGCCTCGACCGTCCCCATGGTCTGGACCTGAAGGGCGCCTCCCTCTTCGTCGCAGAGGCGGGCCGCATCTCCCGCTACGACTTCCAGGAGTCGGGACCCGGAACGGCCCGTGTCGGGGGTGCACCCGTGCCCATCGTCGAGGACCTGCCCGAGGGCGGAAACCATTGGTCGCGCACCCTGCGATTCGGTCCAGATGGCGGTCTCTACCTGAGCATCGGATCGAGCTGCAACGTCTGCGAGGAGTCCGACCCGCGACGAGCGGCGATCCTTCGCTTCGAGCCCGATGGGTCGGGCGGCGAGATCCTTGCCCGGGGTCTACGCAACGCCGTCGGCTTCGACTGGCAACCGAGCACGAATGAACTCTACGCGACCGACAACGGACGCGACCTGCTCGGCGACGACTATCCCCCCTGCGAGCTGAACCGCGTCGAGCGCGGCGGCTTCTACGGCTGGCCCTACGCCAACGGCGATCGCGAGCCCGATCCGGACTTCGGGGTGGGACATGCCTCGGAGATCGCGACGTCGATCCCACCAGCCCATGGATTCGCCGCGCATAATGCGCCGCTGGGGATCACCTTCGTGCGCCAGCCGGATCCACCGGCGGACCTCGACCGGGCCGCCCTGGTGGCGCTTCACGGCTCCTGGAATCGCACGGTGAAAGACGGCTACAAGGTCGTCTCCCTGCACTGGGACGGATCGGGAGTGATCGAGGAACGCGATTTCCTGACGGGCTTCAACGTCGACGAAGACGTCATCGGGCGACCCGTCGACGTTGCCGAGGGACCCGACGGCGCCTTCTACATCAGCGACGACTACGCGGGCGTGGTCTACCGCGTCGCCGCGCCGGGCGCGTCCGACGTCGTGGGCAGACGAACCGGACCGGCAGCCGCGGCCGATGGGCGCCTCCCCCCCGTGGCGGTCGAAGATCCCCTGGCCGACCTCGAGCCGGAAGTGCGCCGATCCCTCGTCGCCCGCGGTGAGACCCTCTTCGCCGATCGCGGCTGCGGGGCATGCCATCTCGCGGAGACGGCCGCGCCGGGAGTCGTCGTGAAGGAACTGGACCAGTTGGGGCAGCGTCATTCAATCGCGTCCCTGAGCTCGTTCCTGCTGACCCCGACCCCACCGATGCCCGTCTTCGACGCACCGCTCGCCGAGCGAAAAGCCCTCGCCGTCTTTCTACTCGAGCGCTGGGGAGGCTGAGCCGGAAGCCGCGAGGGCGATCCCTCGGGCGGAATCGAGCGGGGGCCCTGAGCCCCAGTGGACCTTCGCCCGGCTCAGACATGCTGTCAGACATGCTGATGGATGAGCACTCCATCATGTCGACGACGGGTCTGGAGCTTGCCCTCGGCCTCCAGACAGTCGAGCGCGCCGATCACCAGCAGAAGCTGGTCCCGGATCGACTCGTAGGGGGCGTCCTGGGGAAAGAGGGACTGCCAGATCTCGAAGGCCGTCACGTCCTGCCCCAGCGCAGCCAGGTGACGAAGACTCCGATCGATCCTGTGGATGCGCACGTCGTAGTAGAGCAGTGTCGCCCCGAT
>CAYWGW010000003.1:1123-60801 GCA_964457385.1 uncultured Spirochaetaceae bacterium | reverse complement strand
TCTACGGCATCGACGTCCGCCCCTCGGATCGCGACATCGATCTCGAGTCGGAGCAGGACCTTCGCCCCCCGGAACGGACCGCCCTCGAGATCGTCGTGCGCGTCGGCCGCATCGACCAGGTCCGCACCCTCGCCGTCGGGGACCGGATCAAGGACGATTGGAAGATCGATCATGAGCTCCACGCCGGCATCCGTCGCCAATCGCCCCTGCAGCCCGCGGAGAGCGCTGACGAGGAGGCCACGGAGCTCGTCGACCGGCGCGCCCTCGAGGACTACCTCTTCCGCTTGAACCGCCACTCCGGACGCCGGGTCGAGGCTGCGCTCTCGCCCGCGACGGAGCCCGGGGACGTGGTCCTCGACTACCGGGTCATGGAATCCCGCCCCTGGTTCCTCTACGGCCAGGTGACGAACACGGGCACGCGACGGACCAACCCCTGGCAGACGCGTCTCGGAGCGGTGCATCGGCAGCTCACCAATCGCGACGACGTGCTCTCGATCGAGTACCTGAACGCCGATCTCGAGGCGGTCAACTCGATCAACGCGCGCTATCAGGCGCCCTTCTTCGGGTCCGAGCGCCCGGGTTGGATGAGCCGACGCCAGGGCGACTCCGGCTGGCTCGACTGGCTGCCCCGGGAACGCATTCCGTGGTGGGGCGTGGATCGGCTGCGCTGGGAGATCGAGGCCGGCTACGGACGCTTCGAGGCGGACGACTCACCGACCTTCCAGGCCCTGACGAACGACCGCGTGACGAGCCAGCAGATCCAATACGGCGGCCGCCTCATCTACGAGACGTTCCAGTACCGGGATTTCTTCGTCGACCTCTGGGGCGGGCTCCGGTTCCGGGACGTGGAGGTCGACAACGAGGCCGCGCCGGGCCGGACCCCGAGCCAGCTCTTCATCCTGCCCCGGGGCGGGATCCACGCCGAGCGCATCAACCAGGTCTCGAACCTGACCTTCGACGTCAGCGCCGAGGGCTCGGTCGGAGATACCAGCCGCGACGAGATCGAGCGCCTGGGCCGCCAGGATGCCGATGGCCAGTACGCCGTGCTGAACTTCGACCTCGGCTACTCCACCTTCCTCGAGCCGCTGCTGCGGCCCGAGGCCTGGCGCGATCCGTCGACGGAGCTGAGCTCGACCCTCGCCCACGAGATCGCCATCGGCGTGCGCGGCCAGTACGCCTTCGACTTCCGGCTGGTGCCCCAGGCGAGCCAGGTGATCGGCGGGCTCTTCAGCGTCCGCGGCTACGATCAGTCGGTGGCGGTCGGCGACACCATCGTGGTCGGATCCCTCGAGTACCGCTTCCACATCCCCCGCGCGCTGCCGATCCAGCGCGAGCCGATGGAGCTCCCGCTGCTGGGCAGCTTCCGCGCCGCGCCTCAGCAGGTCTACGGCCGGCCGGATTGGGATCTGATGTTCCGCGCGTTCATCGACGCCGGCCGGGCGATCCGAAACGGCAGCGCGATCTCCAACCCGATCGAGCCCGACCAGACCCTGATTGGCGCGGGCATCGGCGCCGAGCTCCAGATCCGCTCGAACTTCCGTGCCCGCATCGACTGGGCCACGGCCCTGAAAGACACGTCGGACCGGATCTCCGAGTCTTCCGACGTCGGAGATCAGGAGATCCATGTCCTGTTCAGCATCCTCTACTAGCACGGCTACTAGCACGGCGAGCCACACGCGCACCGCCGGCCCTCGCCCGCGCAGCACCGATCGTCGGCGGCGGGATCGGCGCCGGCGGCTGATCGCCCGGCTCGTTCTCGTCGCCTTCGTCACGACGACCTCGACGCCCCTGCGCGCCGGCGACGAGTTCCAGGACCCCAATAACACCACCTTCGACCCGAACGCCGTCTCCCTCGACAACAGCATGGCCGGCGAGACGAGCTTCTCGATCTCCACCGATCGCACGACCATCGGCTGGCAGGATCTCCAGCAACCTGCGGGCAACGTCCTCAACTTCCACTTCGAGAACGTGACCGACCGCTCGGCCGTGCTCAACTACATCGGTGCCCAGCATCCGAGCCAGCTGAACGGCAGCGTGCTCTCGAATGGCACGGTCGCCTTCTCGAATCCCTTCGGCATCTTCATCGGCAATACCGCCGTGATCGACGTCGCCAATCTGGTCGCCGTCGCCGGCGACGTCTCCCGCGACGCCTTCATGGCCGGCGACCCCCTCTCGATCCGACTCGAAGGCACGGTCGAGAACCACGGCCTGATCCGCAGCGACGGCATCGTGGCGCTGCTCGGCCACACCGTCCTCAACGCCGGCGAGATCGCGGCCGGCGGCGATCTGCTGATGCTGGGCGGCCAGCAGCTGTGGCTGCCCGAGTGGAGCGCGCTGACCGACGACCTCGAGGTCTCCCGCGCCTACTTCGCCGCCCTGCTCGGCGAGGGACACGTCGAGAACTCGGGCGTCCTGCGCGCCTCCAACGCCGCGTTGATGGGCGGCCGGGTCGTCAATTTCGGCGAGATCGTGATCGACGACGGCAGCCTGCTGATGGCGGGCGCCGACGCCGTCTACCTGACCCGGTTCGACGATCCCGTGCTGATCCAGATCCCGAACCGGGGCGCCGGCGGCTCGGGCGCGAGCAGCGGGGCCGGGAGCGAGACGCAGTATGCGGTCGAGAACCACGGGCGCATCGATGCCGGCGTCGGCCACGTCCGCCTCGCCGCCTCCGATCCCCTCGGCTTCGCCATCCGCCAGGGCCGGGGCACGGCGGAGGCACCCGCCTCGATCACGGCCCAGCGGATCAGCCTCGAAGGCGGCCCGAACGGTCGCGTCCACGTCTCGGGCCACCTCGACGCGAGCCACCACGCACCGACCTCCGACCCCGGTGAAGACGCGACGGGGGGCGAGATCGACATCACGGGCTCGATCGTCGTGCTGGAAGACGCTTTGGCCGAGGCCTCCGGCCCGGCCGGCGGCGGCACGATCCGGATCGGCGGCGACCAGCAGGGACAGGGCGATCTGCAGCGGGCGCGGGCGGTGATCGTCGACGAGGAGAGCGAGATCCACGCCGATGCCCTCGAAGAGGGAGACGGCGGAAGGGTCATCGTCTTCGCCGAGGAACTCGCCTACGTCGCCGGCTCCATCTCCGCACGCGGCGGCAGTGAGGGCGGCAACGGCGGCTTCGTCGAGACCTCGGGCCTGCTGCGACTCGCCGTCGACGCGCCTCCCGACGTCGGAGCCCCCGGCGGCAGCTCGGGCGATTGGCTGATCGATCCCCTCGACATCGAGATCTCGAACGCCGCCCAGGACTGCCCCGGCGACAACATCGGCTGCCTGAACAAGGCGGTCGAGGCCGTGCTCGACCCCGACTTCGACGAGGCCGGCTTCGACGGCATCCTTCGCACCGTAGTCGGGGACGACGAGGTCCCCGCCCCCAACATCCTGAGCCCCGACCTGCTCGCCCGCGCGCTCGCCGTCGGAACCAACATCACGCTCTCGACCCAGGTCTTCGGCCTCGATCCGGGCAGCGAGGCCGGCAACATCGTCGTCACCGACGGCTTCACGATCTCGACCGACGACGTGCTCGCGGGCACCCGGGCGACCCTGACCCTGCTCGCCGCCAACGACATCGAGATCAACGACGCCCTCGAGGTCGTCGCGGGTAGCGATCCCGACGCCCGCTTCGAGCTCTCGGTGGTGCTGCGCGCCAACGATCTCGCCCAGACCGTGCCGACGGGCGGAGCCTTCGATCTCGATCGGACCGAAGGCGGCGTCACGCTCGCGGCGGACGTCTCGACCGGGGGCGGTGATTTCCGTGCCCAGGGCAGCTTCATCGAGCTCCAGGCGGGACGGACGATCGACACCGACGGCGGCCTCGTCGACCTGCGCAGCGGCCTCATCGACCCCAACGGCAACCCCATCACCCTCGCGAGCCCGAGCGGCGATCCCCGACTCCAGGACCGCGTCGATCCGGTCGGGCGGGCGCCCGATCTCACAGTCGACGGTCTGATCGACAGCCGCTGCTCCGGCTCCTGCGCCAGCGACGCCGTCGGTGGCGACATCCGGATGATCGCGAGCTCGATCGGCGTCCGCGAGGGCGACGGCAACGCCCCCATCGACGTCATCACGGGCCGCCTGCTGCTCGGCGCCTCGGGCGCGCTGCAATCCGGCGGCGGGGACATCCAGCTGACCGCCGGCAGCAGCGCCCAGGGCCAGACGGTGCCCTTCGCCGGCAGCATCGACCTCCAGGGCTCGATCGCCTCCGAGGGCGGGAACGTCTCGGTCGTCGCCTCACGGATCGATCCCGACCAGGCCGTCGACGGCGCGAGCGTAGACTTCATCGAGCCCGATCCCGGAGCTGCCGTGCTGCGGGGCGAAGGCGGCGAGATCACCGCCAGCGGCCCGATCACCACCGAGGGCGGCACCCTCTCCTTCGGCGGCGACCTGACGCGCTCGGTCGTCCTCGACGGCCTCTTCGACACGACCGTCGCCGACGACTCCGACAACGGCCTCTTCCGCGTGATCGCGCGAGACCTGGCGAGCCGGAACGAGAGCGCCGACCTCTTCGGCAATGGCACGATCGCGATCGGCTCGCGCGCCGCGACCACGATCCGCAGCGCCGGCCTCAAGCTCGAGGCCCGGGACATCACGACCTCCGACGCCGCCCTGCCCCAGACCGTCGCCCTGATCGCCGAGGGCGAGACCGACGCCACCTTCGCGGACGACACCGACGACGACACGGACGACGGCGCCGACGACGGGGACGTCGTCGCCGGAGCCATCGACATCGAGGGCGAGCGCCAGATCCACCTCGGCGAGGACACCCTGTTGATCGCCGAGACGATCGACCTGCGGGCCGCGCAATCGCCGACCGCCCTGTCCGAGGACGAGCGTGCGAATAGCGAGACCCGCCTCGTCTTCGCCGGCACCAACGCGCCCGGCGCCGCGGCAGCGGAGGGCGTGCGGCTTCACGCCGGGAACATCTCGATCGACGTGGGCGACGGCGTGACCTCGACCGCCGACGGCCTCGCGGCGCCGACCGAGGACGAGGACCAGCCCGGCGTGCCGACGGACTTCGGCCTCGCCCGCCAGACCCGGGCCGACTTCGCGGGCCTTCAGCTGCGCGGCCTCGACGCAGCCGGCAACCCCGACGTCACGGCGCGACCGGAGGCGGTCTCGATCCGCCAGGACGGTGCACTCACGGTCGTGGCCGCGAATGGCGGCGGCGCCGGTGAGCTGGCATTGGCCAACGCCTTCGGTGGCAACGCAGTCGGCGCGGAAGGACTCGACATCACGCTGGAGTCGTCGGATGGCGTGCTCGGGATCGACGACGTCGCAGGCCTCGTCGACGACGGCGGCCCGAGCCGGGTGACCCTGAACGGAGGCCTACTGCTCCCGGTCCTCGCCGACGACACGGTCGACGCCGACGGCAATCCCCTCGACCAGCCGATCGTCTTCGCCGCCTCGCTTCCCGCCGCCGCGATCGCTGCCGAAAGTCTCCGGCTGACCTCGCCCGGGGACTTCCGCGTCGGCAGCCTGCTGGCCGCGCAGCTCGGCAATCTGGGCACACTCGAGATCGAGGCCGGACGCCAGACCGGCGTCGCGAACGCCGCCGGACGCGGCGATCTCACGATCGACGCCGGCGTATCGCTCGCGGCCAGTGATCGGCTCTCGCTGAGGGGCGGCGCCAGCGGCCTTGGCGATCTCATCTTCGCGGGACCGGGCACGACCCTCGCTGCCGACGAGATCGAGCTGCGCGCGGGTCAGGGGACCGTCGACGACAACGCCGCTCAGTCGACGCTCTCGCGGATCGTCGGCCTGCACGTCGATCCGGCGGGTCCCGATCCCCAGCCGGTCTCGATCCGGGACGGCGGCGGCAACGCCTTCGGCGGCGTCGGCTCGACGGCCCGGTCGTTCGTCTTCCGTCAGGACGCCGGAATCGCCGTCGGCGATCTCCCGAGCCTCGATCAGTTCGGGCTGACTCCGGGAACGGGCTTCAGGACCGGCCCGGAGCGCGTGGGATACGCAGTGCGCTCCGATCAGGGATCGATCGTGCTCGACGACGGCGTCGCCGGCACCAACGAGGGCGAGCTCTTCCGCAACGCCGACCTCTCCCTCGTCGGACTCGAATCGGGCGGCAACCCCGCGATCCAGGCCTCCAGCGACTTCGAGTTCGTGGGGCGACACGTCGAGCTCGGCGGTGTCCGCGGCTTCGACTTCAGCCAGGTCCTGGCCGACGCCTTCAATCGGACCGCGACGAACGAACGCGAGCGCATCACGCTGCGCGCGGGCCTCGGCCAGGCTGGCATCCTCGCCTTCGCGCCGGCCACCGGCCAGAGCGTCGTCCGGGTCGTGGGGCCGCGGATCGATCTCGTCGCGGGAGACGGAGTCGGGGGGACGTCGGGATCGCGGGTCGACTTCTCGCGTGCCGAGTTCGACCTGACCGGCGTGCCCGGCGCCGAGCAGACCTTCCTGCTCCAGCAGGACTCGGAGATCGACGGGGGCAGCCTCCCGGCCCCCGATCAGTTCGTCGGAGGCAACGCGGGCCTCCCCGACGTCCTCGTCCTGCGTACCGACGGGGATGGTCTGGTCTTCAGCGACGTCGATTTCGCCTCGCTCCCCCTCGACATCACGGACGATCCCGGTCGCCTCGTACTCGAGGGCCCGAGCCTCACCCTCAGACGCTCCGACGGGACCGACCTCGACCTGACCGCCGATCCCGCCCTCGCCAACCTGAGGATCCGGCTGCGAACGAACGACCTCTTCCTCAGCGCCCTCGGCGAGGACGTCGACGGAAACGGGGCCAGCGTTCGGGCCGGCACGACGGCTCCGACCCCGGGCTCCCAGACCGACGCCGCCTTCGACGACGAGCGACTGCTGATCGAGGGCTTCGACGACGAGGCGGATCTCGCAACGGCGGGCAATCTGTCGCGTCTGTCGGAGGACCCGGATGCACCGGGCTTCTTCGATCTGGCCCAGGGGCTCGGACCGCGAGCGATCACGCGGGAGCAGGAGGGCGACATCCTGGCGGTCGACCTGCCGGATCGCGGCTCGATCTCCGGGCTGCTGGCGCGCGCGACGCCGGATCCCGAGACCAGCCCCGACGACGACACCCCCGTCCCGACGAACCTCACGCTGATCGGTCTCGACGCGACCGTCGAGATCGCGCCGGAGAAGGTGAGCGGCAGCGCGCTCTTCCTGATCGGAGCGGCCGCGAGCGTCGACCAGAGTGCCTTCCAATTCGCGCCCGGCAGCGGCCCGAGCCCGGGGCTCTTCGAGCTCGAAAGTCTGTCGGCGATCACCGCCGACTCGATCATCGTCGCCGACGGTACGCAGATCGAGGCCAATGAAGAGATCCGGCTCGCGGCCGGCAGCACCGACGCGACGCTGCCCGACGTGGAGACGACGGTCTTCGGTCGGCTGATCTTCGAGGACGGGCCTGGCACCACGTCCCTCACCGCCAACCAGATCAGCCTGAACGCCGGGGGCAGCGTCGCACTCAGCAATCCCGACGCAGATGGGGACGGCGCGAGAGAGACCATCGACGACGGGCTGCTCCCCGCCATCGACTTCTCGGGGCTCGACGGTCTGACACGCGTCGGCGAGCTCGAGGGCTCGTCACTGTCCATCCGACAGAATGCCGGGCTCGATCTCAGCGAGGACGGCGACCTCGACGGCAACCCCGACTTTGATCTGCTGCGGGCCCTCGCCTCGCGGACGAGCGCCAACGCCTGGGAGAGCGTCGACCTCGCCTCCGTCCAGGGCGACATCATCGTCGACGGACTCGAGGTGCTGGCCGCCGTCGCCGGGAATCTCACGATCCAGCCCGGGACCGACACCGGCGGACGCGGGCGCGCCATCGTGAACGTCCCGAATCCGACCGCGGTTTCCGCTCCCTTCGCCGGATTCCCCGATCTCTCGCCCTTCACGGGCTTCGACGATTTCGGGGGCACGGTCGAGATCCAGTCGAACGATCTCACCTTCCAGACCGACGATCCCGGCACCGCGATCAACCTCGCCTCCAACCATCTCCGCCTCGTGAGCGACGACTTCTTCGCGGACCTGGACGCGGACGGCTCGCCCTTCGCCCTGCGCGACGATTCGAATCCGACGCGTCCGATCCTGCGCGTCCGCCAGGCCGCCGACTTCACGAACACCCAGCTCCCAAGGCTGGATCAGTACTTCCAGGCCGAGCTCGACATCGACCCCCAGACCTTCCAGATCATCGAGAACATCGTCCAGCGCGACTCGCTCGAAGGAATCGACATCCAGCTCCAACGGACGGCCCCCGGCGGCACGCTCAGCTTCACGGACGCCCTGCGCGATCGCGTGTCGACCACGAACCTGATCCTGATCTCCGCAGGCGACGTCGCCATCGACCTGACCAGCCCCACCCCGGGCCTGGACGAGCTCGACCGCGCCGCCCTCCAGCTCGCCTCCCTCGAGATCCGCACCGGCGTCGACGCCGCCGATCCCGATCAGCCGAGCGGCGACGGTTCCATCTTCTTCTCGATCGCGGGCTTCCCGGCGCCCGGCTCGCCCTTCGCCGGCGACGACGCTCCGCCCGCGATTGCCACCGAGGGCGATCAGCTCTTCGACGGCACGGTCGTTCTCGCGACCTCGCTCGATACCGCCGGCCGCGACATCCGGTTCAATGACGACGTGCGCCAGAGCGATCCCGACGCGGGCCTCACGGTCCGAACCTCGGGCCAGACGGCCTTCGCGGGCGACCTCGGCGGCGCGCTGCCGGGCGAGGAACTGGCCCACCTCGACATCCTCTTCGATCGCGACGCGCCCGAGGCGGCCCACGTCGAGTTCGGCCGGCGCGAGGATCTCGACGACGACGGCTTCGCGGAGTCCCCGGTCGACTCGGGGGTGCAGTCGGTGCGCGTCCGGGACGACATCGTCTTCCGGGTCGGCGCCGCCGACGCGCGCCGCACGCGCTCCTCGCTCTTCGCGACGGTGGGCAAGGCCGCCGGCGACCTCCTGCTCGCGAGCACCGACGGCAACATCTTTTTCGGTGCCGCGGCCGATGCGGGCAGTCCGAACGGATTCGTCGCCGGCAGCGGCGAGAAGCTCTCGGTCGGGGGCACCGCCACGCTCGAGGCACGCAACGGTCAGGTCGTCCTCGGCGACGCCGCGGCGCTCACCCTCGCCGTCACGGCCCCGGAGATCTTCCTGCTGCGCCGATCCTCGGGGACCTTCACCGATCTTGCGGGCGAGACCCAGCCCGATGCCGGACCCTCGATCAGCGCGAACGCCTTTGCCTTCGAGGATCCGAGCGGAAGCCCGCTCGTGCCGGAGATCGTAGGTCAGGGCAAGACCCCGATCTTCGGCGTCGTGAATCCCTTCGATCCGGCTCTGCCCGCGTTCCTGAATGACCTCAGCGTCTTTGCCGTGAGGCCCAACGGACGGCCGCTCGAGGTGACGGATTTCCGGTTCCGATCGGGCGCGCCCTCGGATCTGTCACGCACCCCCGCGCTGCCGCCGACCGGGCCCTCGCGCTCGGATCTCTCGGGCGCCTTCGGTCCGGTCGAGGTCCCGACGGCGAGTCTTCCGGTGGGCGAGCCGAACCGCCTCGAGAATCCCCAGCGATTGCGCGAGCTCGGCGTCGACCCGATCGAAACCCCCGCCTCCGTGATGCGCGCCCGGGTCCGCGGTGCGGCCATCATCGACGATCTCGGTCTGCGCGACGAGACCCGGCTCGTGCGGGTCAGCGAGGCGCGCCTGGATGCGGCCGACGCCGAGGCGGCGATCGCCCTCTCCGAGGAGCTCTTTGGCACCGAGGGCGAGCGCAGCGACGAGATCCGCCGGATCCTGCAGGAGGCGATCGACCAGTATCTCGAGACGACCCGCGCCCGACGCGTGATCGGCTTCGAGCTGCGTCGCTTCGTGAAAAACCGGCCGAGCACGCTCTTCGCAGCCTATGAGACGCTGCAGTCCCTCGAGCGGCTCTTCCGTTACCAACGAAGGCTCGGTCTCTCCCCCGGCGAGTACCGCCCGATCCAGGCAGAGTGGTTGCGACAGATCCAGCCCGACGGCATCACCCTCGACGAGTTGGCGGAGACCATCCATCCCTCGCGCTACGTCCGGGGCAGCGACATCCTCGACATCTTCGGACGCTGAGCGCCGGTCGCACCGAGCCGCGATCGCCGAGAAGCGGTCGCGGTGGACCGGCCTGCGCCGTCGTGGTCACGGTTGCAGTCTCAGGGCTCGACGACGGTGATCGGCCCGAGATCCTCGAGCTGGGGGACGAGCTGATCGGCGGGGCCCAGGACCACGATCGCCGCTCGCTCCGGATGCAGCTTCGTCTGCGCCGCCTCGGCGACCTCGTCGACACCGATGGCCCGGATGCGAGCGCGATAGGTATCGAGCGAGTCCTCCGGCAGCCCGTGCACCTCCAGATCGACCAGTGATCTCAACACGGCCTCGGAGGTCTCGAGCGAAAGTCCGAAGCCCCCGACGTTGTAGCGGATGAATCGGATCAGCTCGGCCTCGTCCACCGGCCGATCACCCTGGATCGCGCGCATCTCCTCGAGCAGGAGATCGACGACCCGACGCGTCTCCTCGACCCGCGTGAAGGTCGACATGAAGAAGGGACCGGGCTGGCTGCGCAGCGAGAAACCGGAGCCGACGCCGTAGGTCAGACCCGCATCCGCGCGCACGCTCTTCATCAGCCGCGACGAGAAGCCGCTGCCCCCGAGCGCATCGTTCATCAGGGCGGCGGCGAGCCGGTCGGGATCGGTTCGGGCGATGCCCTCGTGCGCGACGACGATCCGGGCCTGAACGAGATCGGGATCATCGACCACCACGACCTGCCGCGACTCCGGGCTGCGTTCGGGCGGCGCGGGCGTAGTGGGGGGAACCGGCGCATCGGGCAGCCGACCGAATCGTCTCCGGACCTCGGCCAGGACCCTCTCCGGATCGAGATCGCCCACCGCCCAGAAGATCGTGTTGCGGGGCACGAAGCGATCGTTCCAGTAGGCCTGCACCTCCGCCGCATCGAGGCCGGCCACCGTCGAGGCCTCGCCCATCAGGGGCAGCCCGTAGCGATGGCCGTCGTAGAGCACGTCCAGGGTCTTCCATCGCACCACCGTCGCGGGATCGTCCTGCGCCGCCAGCAGCCCGGCCTGCTGCTCTGCCCGCGCCTTCTCGATCTCCTTCGGATCGAAGCGCGCGCGCAGCGCCACGTCCTCGAGGATCTCGAAGAGCAGATCCTGATCGCGCGAGAGGCCCGCCAGCCTGATTCCCGTCGAGTCCCAATCGACGTCGACGGACAACGAGGCACCGACCTCCTCGACGGCTCGGGCCAGCGCGAGGGCGTCCCGCTCCCCAGCCCCGCGCTGCATGACCTCCGTCGCCAGCGGACCGACTCCCGCCCGCTCCCGAGGCACGCTTCCTGCGCCGCGACGAAGCTCGAGGCCCAGGGCCAGCCGGGGCAGTCGATGATCCTCCAGCACGATCAACGTGATGCCGTTGGCCAGCCCCGCGCGATGCAGAGCCCCCTCCGGTACGACGGGTCCTTCCGTCGGCGGCGGCACCTCGCGCTCCCACGCCGGCGGTGGCTCGAGCCGCAGGAACGACGAGCCGGGGAGCCCACAGCCCGCGAACGGCAGCAACGCGGCGAGGAGCGCAATCCATCCCGCCCATCCGCGCCCCGATCGGTTCGCCACGTGGGTCATCGGGACACCTCCCCGTCCACTCCATTCACTCCATCGACTCCATCGACTCCATCGATGACCTGCGCGGGCGGCGTCACCACGTGCACGACGCTCCGCAGATGCGGTTGCAGGTAGGTCCGGACGACGCGTCGGACATCTTCCGGCGAGACCCGACGGATGGCTTCGATCCGCTCGGCCAGGGGTCTCACGCGACCGAAGGCCAGCGTCTCCCGGCCGATCCGACTGGCGAGCGCGTGGTTGGTGGCGAGTCCGTTCACGAGGGAGACCTCGAGCTGTCGTTTGGCCTGCTCGACCTCGGCGGGGGAGACCCCCTCCTCGGCGACCCGATCGATCTCCGCCATGAAGAGCGCCTCGACCTCCTCGACCGCGATGCCAGGCCGCGCCCCGGCGATGGCATAGAAGAGCCCGGCGTCGGCCAGCTCCATGTAGCCCCCGTAGGCGTAGAGCGCCTTCTGCTCCTGATAGACGAGGCTCTGGTAGAGCCGACCGCTGCGCCCGCCCGAGAGGATCTGACTCGCGATATCGAGGGCCTCGCCGTCGGGATGACCCGTCGGCGGCGTATGCCAGCCGGCGTAGAGCAGCGGGCTCTGGACATCGAAGTGGACCGTCGCCCGACGCTCTCCGCGCTGCGGCACGACGGTGGTCGGGTTGCGCGGGATCCGGTTCGCCGACTCGAGACGGCCGAAGGTCCGTCGGACGTGGGCGAGCGTCGACTCGGCCTCGAAATCGCCCACGATCACGACCGTCAGATTGTTGGCCGCGTAGTAGGTCTCGAAGAACTCGCGACAGGCCTCCACCGTCACGCTCTCGACGTCGCTGCGCCAGCCGATCGTCGGCTGGCGATAGGGATGGGCCTGCCAGACGAGCGCGGCGAGCGCCTCGAAGGCGAGGCCGTCGGGGCTGTCCTCGGTGCGAAGCCGGCGCTCCTCGAGTACGACCTCGCGCTCGCTTTCGAGGGTCTCCTGGCCGATCTCGAGGTTCGCGAAGCGCTCCGCCTCGAGGTCGATCACGAGGGGCAGGGTCTCGGCCGTCACGTCCTCGTGATAGACCGTGACGTCACGGCTCGTGTAGGCGTTGATCCGGCCACCGCGCTCGTTGATCAGTCGCGCGTGCTGCTCGGGGGCGATGTTCCGGGATCCCTTGAACATCATGTGCTCGAAGAGATGGGCGATGCCCGTGTAGAAGCCCTCGTCCGCCGAGCCGGCGTCGACCCAGAGCTGGAAGGAGACGACCGGGGTCCGATGATCCTCGAGGAGAAGGACCCGCAGGCCGTTCTCGAGGGTCACCTGCTCGAGCCCCGCCACGGGATCCTGTAGCGTGTCCGAGCTCGCAGACACCGGATTGGCGCCCGCGAGGCTGATCGACAGCGCGATCGAACGGGCGATGGCGATGGCGATGGCGCGCGCGATGGGGGCTCTCGATTTCATGGACGGGAACCTATCCCTTGCCCTTCCCGGTGTCGACCGACTCGGAGACGGATCGGCCGCCCCCGCACCCCACGCGATCGCCACCGAAATGGCAAGATCAGATGAATGCCCGCGGTCGGACGAACGTCCACGAGCGAGCGGAGCGCTCCCATCCCTCCCGCACGGCGAAAGGGCTAACCTTTCCGTTTTCCGGAGTCGCGAGACGCCCGCGGCCGAGCGGGGCGGTGGCGCGGGGCGGCGCATGATGGGCCGCCGGGAGACGGGCGGAAGCACGGGCCGAAGCGAGAAGGGTCGGGGGAACATGGAGAGCGATGCAGACCTCGTCGAGCTGTTGAAGTCGACCCGAACGATCGCGGTCGTCGGGGTCAAGGACGGCGTCCACGACGACGCCTACCGGATTCCGCTCTACCTGCAGCAGGCCGGATATCGGATCCTGCCGGTGAACCCGAAGCTCGAACGCGTCCTTGAAGTGCCCTGCTTCGCCCGACTCGACCAGATCCGGGAGCCGATCGATCTGGTGAACCTCTTCCGCGCGTCGGAGCACGTCCCGGCCCACGTCGACGAGATCCTCGCCCTCGACCCGCGACCGCGCGCGGTCTGGATGCAGCTCGGCATCCACCACGGCGTGTCGGCACAGCGTCTGCGCGAGGCGGGCATCCAGGTCGTCCAGGACCGCTGCCTCATGGTCGAGCATCGGCGATTGCTGGGAGGCGGAGCGGGTTCATGAGCCCGAGCGGCGGGGATCGACTCGTCTACTCGAGCGAGCACGGACGCGTCTGCCCCGGCTGCGGTCGCAGCGAATCGCGCTGTCAGTGCCGCGGGAAGAGCGCGCGGGCACGCGTGCGGGCCCGAGCGGCCGAGGAGACCGCGGGAGCCTCCGATGGCGTCGTCCGGATCGGGCGATCCACCAAGGGACGACGCGGCAAGGTCGTCACGACCATCGCAGGGGTGCCGCTCGCGGCCGACGAGCTCTCGGCCCTGACGGGCGAGCTCAAGCGTCGTTGTGGCACGGGCGGAGCGCTCAAGGACGACGTGATCGAGATCCAGGGCGACCACCGGGACGCCCTCGTCGCCGAGCTCGAGCGACGCGGCTTCAAGGTCAAGCGCGCCGGCTGAGTTCCTTCACGTCGAAGCGCGTCGTCCGGCTGCGGAGCCAGAGTACACCGAGGAGGTCGAGCCCCGCGGCGCCCAATCGCCGTCGGATGCCGTATTTCGAGACCCCGAAGCGCCGGGCCCGATGACGCACCGGAAGCTCGACGACCCGCGCTCCCTCCAGCTGCAACAGGACGGGCAGGAAGCGGTGGGCACCGCGGAAGAGCTTCACCCGCGCCAGGGGCTCGGCGCGCATGACGCGCAGGGAGCAGCCGATGTCGTGCAGACCATCGCCCAGCACACGACGCCGGACGGTGTTGGCGACCCGCGATGCGAGTCGCTTGGGCCACGGATCGCGCCGCCGGCTCCGGACACCGGTCACGCAATCGGCCCTCTGCGTCTCGAGGGCTGCGAGCAGTCGCGGCAGATCCGCGGGATCGTTCTGCAGGTCCGCATCGAGCATCGCCACGAGCGAGCCGCGGGCGGCGCGGAACCCCGCCTCCAGCGCCGCGGACTGTCCCGCCTGGGACGTCAGATAGAGAAGCCGAACGCGCGGATCGCAGGCGGCCCGCTCCAGCACGACGGCCCGACCCTCGTCGCGACTCTCATCGTCGACGAAGAGCATTTCGGCCGGCAGCCCGATCCCGCCCAGCGCGGCCACGAGCTCCTCGTACAGGATGCCGAGAGAGGCCGCCTCGTCTCGAAAGGGAATCACGATCGAGAGGGTCGGATCGCTCATCCGCCGGGCTACTCCGCGCGGCTCAGGACGAAGTAGCTACCTAGCGCGCGGCCGCGGCGGAAGGCCGAGCCGATCGTGACGTGCTCCGACACGCGACGCAGTCGATCGACCATGAAGCCGTAGACGAAGCGCGCGAGGCCGCCTTCGTTGGAGCGAATCGCCGGCCAGTCCGGCGGTCGCAGCTCGGGCAGCTGCGTGTAGTCGACCAACACCTCGGCGCGCTCGGGATCCTCCCGGGCCACGAAGTAGCCCGGTCCCGTGAGCTTCGACAGGGCCTGGAAGTTGTAGCCCGCGAGACTTTTCGGTGAAGCCGGATCCTCGCCAGGCAGTCGGCAGAAACGCTTCTCGAAGATCCGGAAGGCGGGCAGCGTATTGCGTCCGAGATGACGAACCGACTCGAAATCGCCGCAGTGCGGGGGAACGAGATCCACGAGTGCCAGCGCCGCCTGTGCCTCGACCTTCTCGTAGAGTCCTCGCTGGGCGCTGCGGCCGAGGCGCCGCACCACCCGGGGCCGCAGCTCGCCCGAAAGCCCATCGAGCAGACGGGCGATCCGATCGGGCGCAACGGCCCGATCCGCGATCATGCTCTCGAGCTCGCCGAGGAGCTCTCTCTCGTCGCGTCCGACCCCGAGCGCAGTCTCTGACACCGGCACCTCCTGGATCCAGAAGGTAACGTCGATCGCATCCGTGCAGAAGCCGTCCGCGCAAAGCCTCCGATCGCGAGCCGAGCAGGAGCAGGAGCCCGGCTCGTCATCCCCCCGCCGCCGCCCGCAATGGCGGCGATGGGGTAGATGCGGCCCGAGGCGCCCGCTCGTCGCCCTGCTGCTGGCCGTCGGGTTGCTCTACGGACTGGGACTCGGAGCGCGGGATCTCTGGGCGCCGGACGAGCCCCGCTACGGAGCGATCGCCGAGGAGCTTCGATCCTTTCGCCATGGCGCGTCGGGGCTCGTGCTGCTGCATCTGAACGACGCCTCCTATACCCAGAAGCCCCCTCTCTACTTCTGGCTCGCGGCGCTGGCGGGACTGCCCTTCGGCCGCGTGGACGAGCTCGCGGCGCGCCTGCCCTCGGCCCTGGCGGGTGTGGGCTGCGTGGGGCTCACCGCAGTGCTCGGACGTTGGCTGCTCGGCCACGCCGGGGCGTCGCTGCTCGCCGCCGGGTTGCTCGCAACGAGCTTCCGTTTCGCCTGGACCGCGCGACGGGTCCAGCTCGACGTGCTGCTGACCTTCTTCGAGCTGCTGGCGATCGTGATCTTCCTCTGGCTCGAATGGCGGCGGGGCGGCATCGAGCGATCGAGGGCACATCCGGCCGCGCTGGTTGGCCTGCACGGAGCACTGGGCGCCGCAGCTCTGGTGAAAGGCCCTGTCGGCTGGCTGCCGCTGGTCGTCTTTGCGGGCTACCTCGCGTGGGAGGGTCGTCTCCGGGCTTTCCGAAGCCTCGTCCCACCCTGGGCCTGGCTGCTCTCGGTCGCCCCCGTCACAGTCTGGATTACGAGCGCGGTGACGCTCGCGCCGGCTGGCTTCGCCGAACGCGCCGTTGCCGAGAACCTGATCGGACGCTTCTTCGAGGGCACCTCCCATGCGAGGCCCTTCTACTACTACGCCTATCAGCTTCCGCTCGACTTCCTGCCCTGGTCGCTGCTGCTGCCCTTCGCCCTGCCGGTCGTCTGGCATTGGGCCAGGGCGCGGCCTTCCGCGTCCACCTTCGAAGCCGGCCTCCCGGCTCCCGATCCGCCCGATCCGTCCCGTCGGACGGCGGCACGCTTCCTGCTCGCCTGGATCGGCCTGCCGTTGGTGTTCTTCACCCTCTCGGCGGGAAAGCGCGGACTCTATCTGTTGCCGCTATTTCCGGCCCTGGCGTTGATCGCGGTCGCGGTCGTGATCGAGGCGCAGCCCCGTCCCGAAAGACGCTGGAAGGGTCTCTCGCTGACCGCCCTGGCCCGGATCGTCGTCGGTGTCGCGCTGCTCGAGTGGGCGATCTTCGTCGGCGTGCTGCCGCGACTGCACGCGGAGAAGTCTCCGCGGCCGATCGCGGAGGCGGCCGCCGCCGGCCTCGAGCCGTCGCAGGCGATCGGGGTCTACGCCCTGCGGCCACTCGAAGGCGGGATCACCTACTACTCGGGGCGGTCCGTCGCCTCGCTCCAGACGCCGGCTCAGCTCGAACGCTTCCTCGCCGCCGGCGGCCAGCGGGTCATCCTGCGGACCCGCCATCTCGAGGCGCTTCAGTCGGAGCAGAAACCGGAGCAGAAATCGGAGCAGAATTTGAGGGAGATCACGCGTCTGCGCAGCGGCCGACGCTCCATCGCCGTCGCCGGCCCGGGCGCGCGCCGGGAGCCGCACCCATCGACGACGAGCGGGCGCGACGACCCGTGATCGGGATTCCGCCCGGGTTGGACCGGTTCGGCAGTCGAAGCTCCCCGGCAATGCGGATCCACGCGCGTTTCCGATTCGGCGGCCTGCCTCGCGTGGACCGGATTCGCTACCCTGCACAGAATCCGATGGCACTCTAGACTCGGCAAGAGGCTCCGTCGGAAATCGGGCCGCATCCCATCGCAGCCGGAATCACAGCGCCGATCCGGGACCGTGAAACACACGAATGCGCGAGAGCGCGCTCGAACGGCTTCCGTGAGGCGTGTAAGCGCAGATCGATCACGAATGCGATCGCAAGATCGATCGAAACGAGCGACAGAGAGCGAACGAAGAGAGAACGAGACGGAAGGAGCCTGACATGTCCGAATTCGCCGAACTCCGCATCGGAGACAACACGATCCAGCTGCCCATCGTGGAGGGCAGCGAGGGCGAACGCGCCGTCGACATCACGAAGCTCCGGTCGGAGACGGGGTACATCACCCTCGATCCGGGCTACGCGAACTCGGGGTCCTGCCAAAGCGCCATCACCTTCATCGATGGCGAGAAAGGCATCCTCCGCTACCGGGGCATACCGATCGAGGAGCTCGCCGAGCACTCGAACTTCCTGGAGGTGGCCTACCTGCTCATCTTTGGCCAGCTCCCGACCGCGGACGAGTTCGAGACCTTCCGCCACACCATCGCCCGCCACACCATGCTCCACGAAGACTTCAAGCTGATGTACAACGCGTTGCCCAAAGACGCGCATCCGATGGCGGCCTGCGCGCTCACGGTGGGAGCGTTGGCGACTTTCTATCCCGATTCCCTGAATCCGCTCGATCCGGAAGAGGTGAACATCTCGATCCATCGGCTGATCGCGAAGCTCCCGACCCTGGCCGCCTACTCCTACAAGCATTCGGTGGGCCAGCCCTTCCTATACCCGCTGAACAGCCTCGACTACGTCGGCAACTTCCTGCGCATGATGTTCGGCAATCCCTGCGAGGAGTACGAGGTCGACCCGATCGTCCAACACGCCCTGGATCTGCTCTTCATCCTGCACGCCGACCACGAGCAGAACTGCTCGACCAGCACCGTGCGCCTCTGCGGCTCGTCGCGAGTGAACCTCTTCGGCGCCATCTCGGCGGGCATCAACGCACTCTGGGGACCGCTGCACGGCGGGGCAAACCAGGCCGTGATCGACATGCTGCGCATGATCGCCGACGAGGGCATGAGCGCGCAGCAGTTCCTGGAGCGCGCGAAGAGCGGCGATTCCGGCGCGCGGTTGATGGGCTTCGGGCATCGGGTCTACAAGAATCACGACCCGCGCGCCAAGGTGATCAAGAAGGCCTGCGATGACGTCCTCGAGCGGATGGGGATCCACAGTCCGCTGCTCGAGATCGCCAAGGACCTCGAGGAGATCACGCTGAAGGACGACTACTTCGTCGAGCGTCGCCTCTACCCGAACGTCGACTTCTACTCGGGCGTCATCTACAGCGCGATCGGCACTCCGCCCAACATGTTCACGGCGATGTTCGCGATCGGACGCCTGCCGGGCTGGATCGCCCAGTGGATGGAGATGCATACGGATCCGGCGTTCAAGATCGGCCGACCGCGCCAGATCTACACGGGCCCGACCGAGACCCACTACACGCCGATCGAGAGTCGCTGACGAGGACATGGTCGCATCCGGGCGGGACGCGACCCGCTCCTCGGCGGACTTCAACGCAGGCCACCTGGGCTGCTGCACGACGGTCCGCGTGCTGCGGGGCCAGCCGGCCCGAATCGACCGCCACGTCGAACGCCTGCGACGGGACGCCGGTCGCCTCGGGCTCCGGATCCCCGACCGGGGCCAGATCGCCCGACTGCTGATCGAGACGGCGACGCGGCACTTCCCGCCCCCCGCAGAAGGCATCGTACGCATCGAATGGTCGGCGGCAACCGACGCAGGCTCTGCGCGGCTGCGGGCCAGCGCCCGGGCGCTCGCGCCCGCCCCGGACCGCTGGCGTGCGCGCAGCGCGCTCACCCGGCATCCCGGCCCGGGAGCCCGCTGCAACACGAAGCAGATCGGCGTCGCCGCCTACGACAGCGCCCGCGCCGAGGCGGCGGTCGGCGACGTGGACGAGGTGATGCTCTTCGACGGGGAGGGCCAAGTCGTCGAGGGGAGCTTCACGAACCTCTTGTTCGCGACCGGGGACGGCGAATTGCAAACGCCGGCGCTCTCCCTGGGAGCGGTCGAAGGGATCGGCCTCACGATCGTATGGGAGCATACGCCCGCGCTCCGAGAGGTCCGGCTGGACCGGCACGCGCTGGGCTCGGTGCAAGAGCTGATCGCCGTGAACGTCGTCCGCGGAATCGCACCGATCGTGGAGTTCGATGGCCGCCCTGTCGGGAGCGGCGAGCCCGGACCCTGGGCCCGTCGGCTCGGCCCCCTCTTCAGAGAATCATCGCGAGGAGTCGTCGGCGAGCCGAGCGGCGTTGGATCCGATGCCGCCGATCCCGGGGTGCCGGACGACGCGTCGCGCTAGCGCGTGCCTGTCGGCGTTCGTTGGCCGGAGCCCGTCGGATGGGGTCGGGCCACCGGGGTCAGTGGACCGGGTCGGAGGCCCCGAAGACCGAGGTCAGGACGTTCTTCACCGACAAGGGCCCCAGGCCGGGACGGACCTCGATCATGCGCTGCTCGAAGCTGGGCGCGTCGGCCGACGGGAACTCGTCGCAGAACTGCCCGAAGAGTCGCACCAGGATCTCGGCTGCACAGGCCGCATCCACGTCCGCGAGATACAGGACCGCCCGCTCTCGCGTCATACGGAAGATCTGGTCTTCGACTCGCAGAGCGCTCTCGAGGTAGGATACGTAGTCGGGGAAGAGCAGGTCTCCCTCCGGTGCGGCAATGCCGACCACCACCGAGCAGACGGCATGGGATTCCGCGAGATCCGAAACGCGCGAGATCATCTGGATGAGCTTGCGCGGATCGTCGTTTCGATCACGAGTCATTTGCTCTACGACCATAACAGGTTCTCTATCGACGTCTCGCACGCGAATCTGAAGAACGGATCGAGAAGCACGGTTGGGCCCCATGGGGTTTCAGCGTCGGTCCCGTGATCCACTCGGAGGCCGAGCACGCGGTCCATCCATTTCCTAGAGTCCGCGCTTCCAGTCCTCTCGTTCCCGGCCCGAGACGACTCCTGCTCGAGACATCCGCATGGCGCAGACCCTCGACACGCTTCAAACGAGCTCCCACTACCGGACGCGCGACGCCCGCGACGCGACCCGTGCCCTCGGTCTGGGCTTCCTGGCCCTCGCCGGTGCGACCTACGTCCTCGTCGTACTCGGGGCCCTCGTGCGGGCCCATGGCGCGGGTCTCGCCTGTCCCGATTGGCCGCTCTGCTTCGGGGAGGTCGTGCCACGCTTCGACTTCAAGGTCGCCTTCGAGTGGGGCCATCGGGCGCTGGCGGGCAGCGTCGCGCTGATCTTTGCCGCCTTGTCGGCGTTGACCCTGCGGCGGTCCCACCTGCGCGGGGCGATGCTCCCGGGTGTCGTCGTGACCGGCACACTGCTCGCGATCCAGATCGTGCTCGGCGGATTGACGGTTCTTCAGCTGCTGGCGTCCTGGACCGTCACCTCGCATCTCGTGACCGGGAACGCCTTCGCGCTGGCGCTCGTGCTGTTGGGTCGTCGACTGTTGGCGCTGGCTCCGCCTCGCGCAACGGAGGCAGGCGCCCCGCCCGCGGCGCAGCACTGCCAGCCCCTCGCCCGGCTGCCCCTTGCGGCCGTGACTGCGGCCGGGGCCCTGCTCTTCGTGCAGATCGTGCTGGGCGGTCTCGTGTCCTCGAACTACGCGGGCCTGGCCTGCCCCGATTGGCCGACCTGCATCGACGGCGCGTGGTTTCCGGACTGGACCGGCGTTCGGGGATTGCACGTACTGCATCGGACCGTGGGCTATGCCCTCGTCCTCGCGATCTTCGTCGCGGCCGGACTCACTCGGCGGCATCCGCCCAGTCGACGCTGGCTCGGGCTGGCGGCAGTCGTCGCGCTGATCCAGGTCGGGGTCGGCGTCGCCAACGTGCTGCTGCGGATTCCGGTCGAGGTGACGGGCCTCCACTCCGCGCTGGCGGCGGCGCTCTGCTGCACGGTGGGCGTCGGCGTCCGCGAGGCCTGGCGGGGACCCGCGGCGTCCGACCCGAAGCGTCCGCCTGTAGGCGCCTGACCCAGCCCGGTGGATCCGGGTATGTTCCTCCCATGGAAGCCATGGAGGAGTTGCTTCGGACCCATGGCTACGCGCTGCTGCTGGTGGTCGGGTTTGCGGAGTTCGCCGGGTTGCCCCTGGCCAGCGGGCCGGTGCTCGTTCTGGCCGGCGCCTTCGCGGCCCGGGGCGCGATGGAGCTGCACTGGGCCATCGCCGCCGCCGTCGGCGGTGCCCTGATCGCCGATCTCTGCTGGTACGGCATGGCGCGCCGCTACGGGGGATGGGTGCTGGGGGTGGCGTGCGGGCTGTCCTCTTACTCCCGCGTCGTGCTGCTCGGCGGAGGGGGACTGATCCTGGGGGCCATCGTCTGGCGCGTGGTCAAGATCGGCATGCACCGGCGCCGACACCCGGCGAGCAGCGAGTCGAAACCCGACGCAGTGGCGGCATGATCACGCCCGGCCACCGCCGTGGCGAGATCGATTGAACGACGTTCTACCCAGCGCTCGACGACTCGACTACCCGACCCGACTGAGCCAGAATGCCGCCCGCGCGCCCGGCGCGACGTCGGTTCACGAGCGCGATACGAGGATCCAGACTCCATGCGACCGCATCAGATCTTTGCCGCCATGTCCCCAGAGCAATGCGAGGCCGTGTTCGCAAAGATCGCGGAGACCTCGCCCGAGACCTTCCAGCAAACGGCGGTCGCGGCCGCCGCCGCCCTCCGATTCCGACCGCGATACCTGCTGAAGCAGCCGCTGCCCAAGCGCGTTGCGTCGATCCGGCGGGCGCTGGCCCGGGTGCAGTCGAGCGATCTCGCCGAAGAGCTGCTCGCCGTCTACTTCCTGAAATGCCGTCTCGACCTGCTGACCGAATGGCTCGATTCGATCGGACTCGCCCACGACGAGGGCGTGCTCAGCGACGACGAGATCCCCTGTCCCGACGCCAGCGAGCTGGCGAGCAAGGTGGAGGCCTTTCGCGCCACCTCGGACGACCCGGATCGCGAGCTATTGCTGCGCAGCTTCGCCGCTCAGGCGGCCGTCGATTGGCCGCCCCTCGACGCCCTGATCGAGGACGCTGCCGCGGGGCGGCCGACGGCCGATCGGCTCAGCTCTTGAAGGCCTCGACCAGCGCCTTCATCTCGCCGGCGATCGAGTCCGGGATCTCGTAGTCCGAGTCCGAGTGGATCGTGTCCCAATGAGCCGCGATCTCCTCGGCACTCGGCGTGGCGCCCGTGCCGGCGAACCAGCCCTTGGCCATGCCGATGAAGATCCGGGCGAAGCGGCCGCCACCGACCGAGTAGATGGAGTGGGTCTCCTCGCATTGCTCCGAGCAGAGATAGACGACCAGGGGCGTTACGCACTCGGGCTTCACGTGCTCGGCCAGGGGACCCAGCAGATCCTCGGTCATGCGCGTACGGGCAATCGGCGCGATCACATTCGACTTGATGTTGTTCTTCGCGCCTTCGACGGCGAGCACGTTGGAGAGCCCCACCATGCCCATCTTGGCGGCGCCGTAGTTGGTCTGGCCGAAGTTGCCGAAGATGCCCGCGGCCGAGGAGGTATGGACGAGGCGACCGTAGTTGCGCTCCTTCATCGCCCGGAAGGCGGGCTGCGAAACGAAGAACGCGCCCTTCAGATGCACGTCGAGCACGAGCTCGAGCTCCTCGCGCGAGAGCTTCACGAAGCTTTTATCGCGCAGGATGCCCGCGTTGTTCACGACGATGTCGACCTGGCCGAAGTTGTCGAGCGCGGTCTGGACGATCGCCTCGCCGCCCTCGGGCGTGGCCACGGAATCGTCGTTCGCGACGGCCGTGCCCCCCGCTTCCGTGATCTCCTTGACGACCTGATCGGCCATCCGCGAGCTGGCGCCCGTGCCGTCGGTCGAGGTGCCGAGATCGTTCACGACCACCTTCGCGCCGCGACGGGCGAGCTCGAGCGCGTAGGTGCGACCGAGCCCGCCGCCGGCACCGGTAATGACTGCCACACGATCGTCGAAGCGAATTTCGCTCATCCTGGGGAACTCCTTCTGGCCTGAATGCCTGAGTGTCAAAGATGGGGATGATCCTGATCCGCAATGCGGTCAGGCCGTCGTCGGCGCACGGGCCCGCTCGAGGCGGCCGCGATAACGAAGGGCCTGATGCACCGTCGGGATTCGATCCTGGTCGGAGCGTGCCCTGACGCGTCGGCGCCGCGGCCCTCCAGACGGTAGCAGGCCCGGGGATGGACGGCGGAGCGGAACGGAGACGCACGGTCCGAACCCACCACGCCGCCGAGCCACGGAGGGAAGCGCGGCCGGCACCCGGTCCAGGACAGGGACCAGGACCGTGCCTGGATCCACACGAAACGATCCGCCAGCGTAACGTCTGGCACCCGGCTTGCGTATCGCCTTGCGTGATGGGTGGGAATCCCGAAAATTTCCCGTCGCCCTGCCGGGGACCGCGAGCTGGATGGATATGCGTCCGGTCACCGCGACTCGCCGGTCGCTGGCGCCGGTGGCACCGCCCACCCCCGGTCGCGTGGCGCCGTGCACAATTCGGCCGATGGGACCAAACTACAAAGAGAGCCCGAGCAATGAAAAGAACAGGAGCGGAACGCCCGATGCCGCCGGTTGCCAACTCCCAGAACACCTGCTGCACTGCTGCCCCGGGCCAGGAGGCGAGAGTCCAGAAGACGCCCACGTCCTCGGCGCCTCCGCCCACTGTCGAGGGGACGCTGGACGCCGAGAGCGCCACTCGCGAGCGCTACAGCGCCGCCGCCCGGATCCGCGAGGCCGCGCTCTGCTGTCCCATCGACTACGACCCGGACCTGCTGGCCGCGATTCCCCGCGAGGTGATCGAGCGGGACTACGGCTGTGGCGATCCGTCCCGCCATGTCCGACCAGGCGATACCGTCCTCGATCTGGGAAGCGGCGGCGGCAAGATCTGCTTCATCGCGGCCCAGCGGGTGGGCTCAACGGGTCGCGTGCTCGGCGTCGACATGAACGACGAGATGCTGGCCCTGGCGCGCTCCGCGGCGCCGACGGTGGCCGAGAACATCGGCTTCGCCAACGTCGAGTTCCGACGCGGGCGGATCCAGGATCTGGCGCTCGACGTCGACCGGCTCGAATCCTGGCTGAACGACCATCCCGTAAAGAGCATCGAGGATCTCGGACGCCTCGAGGAGGAGCGGGAGCGGCTCCGGCGGGAGACGCCCCTCGTCGCCAGCGAATCGATCGACCTCGTCGTCTCGAACTGCGTGCTCAACCTGGTGCGCGAGGCGGATAAGGGCCAGCTGATCGACGAGATCTTCCGGGTCCTGAAGCCGGGCGGGCGCATCGCGCTCTCGGACATCGTGAGCGACGAGGTCGTGCCCGAGGCCCTGAAGCAGGATCCGGAGCTCTGGAGCGGCTGCATCTCCGGAGCCTTCCAGGAGCTCGACCTCCTCCAGCGGCTCGAGAACGCCGGCTTCTACGGCATCCGCATCGACGAGTGGGCGGAGGAGCCCTTCGCCGTCGTCGACGGGATCGAGTTCCGCTCGCTCACCGTGACGGCTCGCAAGGGCAAGGAGGGGCCCTGTCTGGAGGGCGGCCATGCGGTGGTCTACCGCGGTCCCTGGCGCGAGGTGCTCGACGACGACGGCCATCGGCTCGTCCGCGGCGTGCGCACCGCCGTCTGCGCCAAGACCTTCCGACTCCTCACGGACACGCCCTACACCAGCGAGACCGTCGGCATCGAGCCACGCGAGCCGATTCCGGAGGCCGAACGCCCGACCTTCGATTGCGCCCGGACGGAGCCGAGACACCCCCGCGAAACGAAAGGAGCGGACTACCGTGCAACGAAGCCGGCTGGCGAATCCTGCTGTTAGGCTGCCCCGACCGGCCGCGCCGCTCGAGCCCGAACCGAACCCCTTCGACGCTCATCTGGCGGCACGCGGGCATGCCCCCCTCTTTCGGCGGAAGATCGAGACGCTGCAGGTCAACGTCGGCCTGCGCTGCAACCTCGCCTGCCATCATTGTCACGTGGAATCGGGGCCCAAACGTCGGGAGAAGCTCGATCGACGAGGCATCGAACGCATCCTCTGGCTGCTCGAGCACCATCCCGACATCGGGACCCTGGACATCACCGGCGGCGCTCCCGAGCTCCACGAGGACTTCCCGGATCTCGTCCGAGGAGCCCGCGCCCTCGGCCGACGGGTGATCGACCGCTGCAACCTGACGGTGCTCTTCGAGCCCGGGCAGCAGGACACGGCGGAGTTCCTGGCCGAGCAAGGGGTCGACATCGTCGCCTCGCTGCCCTGCTACAGCCTCGAGAACGTCGAGCGGCAACGTGGGCGAGGAGTCTTCGACGGCAGCATCCGGGCGCTCCAACGCCTGAATGCGCTGGGCTACGGCCGGCGGCTCGATGCCGCAGCACCCGACGAGCCCGAGGCGTCCGAAGGGTGCGAGAGATCGGGGGGCCGGCTCGACCTCGTCTACAACCCCGTCGGAGACTTCCTCCCTCCGTCCCAGGCCCAGCTCGAGGCCGACTACCGGGAGCAGCTGAGCCGCCATTTCGGGATCCGCTTCGACCGGCTGCTCACCATCACCAACATGCCGATCAAGCGGTTTGCCCACGAGCTCCAACGCGACGGGCGCTACGAGGCCTACATGGCGCTCCTCGTGAACCATTTCAATCCCGCCAACGTCCCGGGCCTGATGTGTCGGCACCTGATCAGCGTGGCCCACGACGGCACGATCTACGACTGCGACTTCAATCAGGCGCTCGAGCTCCGACCACCGGGGCCACGGCGGACGATCTACGAGCTCGACCATCTCTCCGAGCTCGAAGGCGCGGCAATCAGCACCGGAGAGCATTGCTTCGGCTGCACAGCCGGAGCCGGATCGAGCTGCGGGGGCTCCCTGTCCTGAGATTCGCCCCACGGAAGATGAACGATCGTTAGTCTCTGCTGCCAGCGATTCAGGGTTTCGCGCCGCGTCCGAGCGCCCGGGACCCGACCGATCGGAGGCCCGGGCGGGCTGACATCCCCATCGGGCGTATTCCTGCCCAGTGTCTCCAGGCAAGAGCGAGCGAGAACGAGAAAGTTCGTCACACCCACGACTTTTCTTCCCCCGTGCGCGCCTGTTGCGGATATGATGGTCTGGCTGGTTCGTCTCGGATCGGCACCTGGGAAGAGCGCGAAGTCGGCTTCGTGCATCCGGAACGGGCCTTAGCCCGAAGGCGAGGATGCACCACCCCACTCGGCGTGATCTGTTTCCCTGTGTCCGATCGAGGCGATTCCGGTGCGAGCCGTCCTCAGCGCCGATTCGACCCGTCGTCGGAATCGGCGACGGGATCTTCCGAAGTCCCGACTCGCTTGTCGCTCTCACGGATGGATCGTGAAGTACGAATCGGAGCCGAACGGAAACAGAACATGGAAATCGAGGATGCCCCGATGCCGCAGACAATGTCCCAGAAGAAAACCCTGTTTCGCGCGGTCCTGTCGCTGATCGCGCTGCTCGTCGGCCCCGGCGTCGCGAGCGCTCTTCCCAGCGACTTCTTGTTCAGCTCGGGCCAGATGACGCTCAGGGCGGAGCTCGATGACGCGAACAATACCTCGATCCTCTTCGACCCAGATCCGGCGATCATCCCGCTCGGAGGCTCCTTCGTTCGCTTCGACCCCAATGCGAGTGCGAACGGAACCCTGATCGGCTTCAGCTTGATCCCATCCGGTACGATCGAGCTCGACCTGGACGAGTCGGTAACGACGCTGGACTCGATCTCGATCCTGAGCGCGGACTTCACCGAGGCGCCCGGTGCCACCGCGGATCTGAACGGGTTCAGCCAGTTCACGATCGACAGCCTGATGTCGGCCGAGATCTCGGGCGTGCTCGCCAATGGCGATCCCTTCGGACCCGCGTTCCTGCCGTCTCTCGAGTCCGTTGCTTCGGGCTCTCTCTTCATCAGCGGCAGCCAACTCGAGCTGAACATGAACGGAATCAACCTCGCCCGCTTCGCGCAGGTCGGTGGAGGTCCGGATGTGCTGATCAAGGCGGACTTCCAGTTCCTGGGGATCGTGCCCGAGCCCGGAACCGCCCTGCTGCTCGGGCTCGGTCTCGCCGGGCTGGCAGCCCGGAGCTCACGCGGGCGCTGCTGAAGGGCTGGGACGATCGTCTGGGCTCCGCTCGGACCCGGGCTCGAACCCGGGTCTGAAATGACCTCGCAGTACGGACAGCACGAGCGGGGAAAAAAAACCGTAGTTTTTATACCACGCACGCCTGCCCCATGAGGCGAGTGGTCTCGCGAGAGCCGGGAAGATCCTGATCCCGTTGGCGAAATATCGCCATCCTGCCCCAAAAACCTTCACACCGGGGCCGGCACTTCCTTTATCATGGTGGTGGAAACTCCCGCGCTCCGGATGGCCATGACCTGCGTGGTCGCTTTCTCGGCCCAGTCGCGAGCCGGACGGGAGTCGAGCGGCCCTTGAGCGAGCCTCCACGGCTCGATCCGGGGGCCGCGATTCGTGAGTGGGATCCGGTGCCTGAGACGCCGGAAGAGTGGGCGACATCAGAAGCTGCAGCTGGCTCATCGGATCATGGAACCGGAGGGCCGGCTACGTAGGAAGGAAGCGAAATCATGCGCGATAGATCGACGATCCCCTCGCATTCGAGCTGGCTGTGGATCGCGGCGGCTTTGTTTCTGGCCCCGGCCCTCACGATCGGAGCCGGAGCTGCCACAGCCCTGCAGATCCAGCCGAGCAACAGCGGCCTCGACGATGGCGAGGGCTGCGCCGATCCGGGCTGCTTCACGGCGCTCTTCGAGCTCCCCTCCTCTGCTCCTGTGAGCGGCTCGATCTCCTTGTCCGGAAACGTGCTCTCCTTCTCGATCGACCTCGCTCTGGCGACGTTCAGCGGCTCGGATGGGGCCGTGACGGGCTTGGAGTTTTCGAACGTCAACTACAGCGGATCGGTCACCGTATCGCCGAGCTCCGGCACGGCCCTGGTCGTGGACGGAGGCCAGACCGCCGCGATCACGGGAACCCTGACGCCCCTCGGCGCTGGGAGCCCGGTCGCAATCAACGCGACGAACGTGCTGGTCTCGGGAGTCTTCAACGACGATGGAGCCTCGCTCTTCGGGGGGTTCATCTTCGGCCCGCTGGGCGACTTCAACGCCCCGGTCAACGGCGAGACCCGTTACTTCCAGCACTTCGTGGACGTCAGCGCGGTCCCGGAGCCCGGAACCGCCCTGCTGATCGGCGCGGGCCTGGGCCTGCTGGCGGCAGGGCGGAGGCGCCCGCCGCAGGCCTAGCCGGCAGTCGGCCTGGCCGGCTGCGCGCGCCACGAGCTGCGCGCAGCCGCACCGTTTTTCTCCTTCAATCCCAATCCCGACCACCACCCCTTCCCTGCGGCCATCCTTGGCAGAGGCCGCCACGGGCGGCGGCCAGCGGACCGCTCGACCCCCGCATGGAGTAGTCTGGGCAGGAACGGGCCATCGGCCCTACCCGTCTCAGGAGGAGTCACGCCCGCTCATGCATGGCCAGGCCGTCGTCGTCGGAGTCGGAGAGTCGGAGTACTACAAGCACGGACGCGCACCGGAGAGCGAGTTCCAGCTGGCCTGCATCGCCATCCGCCGGGCAGCCGAGGACGCGGGCCTCGCGCTCTCCGAGCTCGACGGGCTCATTTCCTACATGGACGATCGGAACGGACCGCTCCGGGTCGCCGCCGCGCTGGGCTTCGAGGAGCTGCGCTGGTCGGCCACCCCCTGGGCCGGCGGCGGCAACAACTCCTCCGCGTCGATTCAGCTCGCAGACGCCGCGGTCTGTGGCGGCTACGCCCACTACGTCGTCGCCTTCCGAGCGCTGGCCCAGGGCCAGTTCTACCGGCTCGGATCGGGCAGCGGGATCGCCGCGGGCTCGGCGCCCGAAGGACTCTCCTGGGGTGCGCCCTACGGCCTGATGACCCCCGCCCAGGAGTGCGCCCTGCATACGAAGCGCTGGATGCACGATCACGGCGTCTCCCAGGAAGCCCTCGCCAGTATCTCCCTGGCCTGCTATGCGAACGCTCAGCGCAATCCGCGCGCCATCCGCTATGGCCAACCGCTGACTCGCGAGGCCTATCACGCCTCACGCTGGATCGTCGAGCCCTTCCACCTCTTCGACTGCTGCCAGGAGAACGACGGCGCCGCCGCGCTCATCATCACCACGCCCGAGCGTGCCCGGGATCTCCCGGGCACGGCGGTCCCGATCCTGGCGACGGCCCAGGGCCTCGGCCCCGAGATCGGCATCACCGCCTTCCAGCAGCGCTGGTTCCCCGGCATGTACTACGAGAACGTCGGCCGCATGATCTGGGAGCGGGCAGGAGTCCGACCCGCCGACGTCGACGTGCTCCAGCTCTACGAGAACTTCACGGGCCCCGTCGTGATGGCGCTCTGCGAGATGGGCTTCTGCCAGCCAGAAGAGGTCGAGGAGTTCGTCGCCGACGGCGCCCTCGAAGGGCCGGACGCGCGACTGCCCTTCAACACGAGCGGCGGCAACCTCGCGGAGGCGTACATTCACGGCCTCGAGATGGTCGTCGAGGCGGTGCGCCAGGCGCGCGGCGACTCGACCTGTCAGGCTTCGAACGTCGAGCTGTCCCTGGCGGTGGGCGGACCGGGCTATGCGCCCGGCAGCGCCGCCCTCTTCGGGGCAGCTCTCTGAACGGCGACCGAGCCCGACCGGGATGGGCAGAGGGTCGGGGCTACCACGATCCAGGGAGACGATGGATGAAGCGATATCTCGGCGACGATTTCCTGCTGCCCTCACTCACGCCGAACAACACGCCCTTCTTCACGACGGGCCGAATCCAGATCCAATTCTGCGATCGATGCGGCCATGCGCAGCATCCGCCGGACGACCTCTGCTATGCCTGTCAAGGAACAGACCTCGCCTTCCGGTCCATGCCCGGGACGGGTCGCGTCGAGAGCGCGGTCCTCGTCCACCATCCGATCCATCCGACGTTGAAGGCCCATGTCCCCTACGTCATCGCCGTCGTCTCGGTGGACGGAGCGCCGGGCTGTCACGTCACGGGCAACGTCGTCGGCTGCCCGCCGGAGACCGTGAAGATCGGCGACGCGGTGCGGGCCGTTTACGAAGAGGCGATGGATCCCGCGTCGGGTCAGAAGCTGCTGATCCCGCAGTGGGAGCTCGCGGACCGGTAGCCCTGCCCCCACCCGCTCCGACCGGTCCATCCCTCAGTCGGCCTGGATCCCGTAGCGCAACAGGGCGAAGAGATTGGTCCCTACGATCTCGCCGTGCTGGTTGTAGAAGGTGTCGAGGTTGGTCTGGAAGTAGCCGGGCCCGAGCCGCGTCTGCTTGAGCGGCGAGCAGTTCACGACCTCGGTCGTCTGATGGACCCGATCACCCGGGCGGAGGGGCTTGCCGTAGGACTGCGTCGATCCCTGGGCGATCGTCTCGCGCGTGCCCGGAGGAGACGCGATCCCCCCGCGCCCTCCGTCGACCGGAGGCCAGGGCCTCCGATCCGGCCAGTTGCAGTCGGGGTGCTCGGGATCCACGCCCTGGCGGCCCGCCCGCTGCATGGCCCAGGTGATCAGGCCGATCGGCGGCGCGATGACACCGCAGTGCCGGCTCTTGCGGGCGTAGTCGCCGTCGACGTAGAGGGGATTCGCGTCCTCCACCATGTCGCACCAGTACATGATCTGGACCTCGCTGATCGGATAGCCGGCCTCGTGTTTTGGGCTGACCCGGCCCAGCCAGGCCTTCGCGAAATCGGGGATCTCGGGATGGACCTCGACCGTCGGCTTCTCGAGCTCCTCGATCGGCTGGACGGCGCCCAGCTCTCGCGAGGGCATTGCGAGCAGCGCCCAGGACGTCGCGGCCAGACCGTGCTCTTCGCTGGAGACGCTCATCTCGACCTTGACGAGTCGGTCCCGGCCCGCGGCGCGCTTCTCCGTGACGCGCCCCTCGACGATCGCCAGGTCGCCGGGACAGAGCGAGCCCAGCATCTGCAGGTTCGTCGCGCGGAAGTCGCTCTCGGGTCCCGACCAATCGGTCACGAAGCGCGCGAAAAGGGCCTGATCGAACATCGTATTCACGAACATGTCGCGATTCCCGACCGACTTCGAGTAGGCGGGATCGTGGTGGTAGGGCATGAAATCGCGTGTGCCGCAGACGCCGAGGATCAGCGTCTTCACCGTGATCGGGAACTCGAGTCGCGGGAGCACCTCGCCCACCTCGACGTCCTCCCACTGACGAAACGCGATCTCTCCAACCGTCATGGACCCCTCACTTCCTCTTCGCCTCCCTGCGTTCCACTCGAGGAACGCGGGGACTCGGCTCGAACTATTCGAAGTACTGCCAGGGGAACTCCGGCTCGAGGATCGGCCGAAAGCCCGCCGGAAACTCGAAGGGACTCGTGAGGATCTCCCAGACGCCCACGAGCTCCGTCGCCACGAACCAGGCCAGCCCCTTACCGAAGCCGAGCGGCACCCCGACCGCCGCGCCCCGCCGATCGATCTCATGCACCATCTGACCCGGAATTGCGAGCACGCCGAGGGTCAGGTTGGAGAACCCGCGACCCACCTTGCGCGCCGACGTGTACTGCGATTGGGCCAGGGCGGGATCCGACAGCAACAGCACGCCCAATCCAAGCAGGACGCCCAGCCATCCGCGCGCGAGCGCCATTGTTCCGCGCGACCTGCGCCGCGTCCCCGATACCCTCGGCAGGACCTCGTTCCGTTGCACCCTCTCATCTCCTCCATCCGGAGCCCCCGAGCCCTGCTGGTCTGGCATCGCCTCTCCGGGCGCGCACACTATACCCACCCCCACGCTCCGTCTCCTGCTCATCGACCGGGCTCAGCCCCGATGAACCCCAGCACGTCCGTCGGAGGACGGCCGATCACCGCACGGCGCGCATCGACCACGATCGGCCGCTCCATCAGGATCGGAGCGTGCACCATGGCAGCCCGGATGGATTCTTCACTCGAGGTACGGGAGAGGCCGGCAGCAGCGAAGGCGTCTTCCCCGGTCCGCGTCCACTCCCGGATCGATCGCCCGAGACGAGATTGCAGCTCGCGCAGCTCGTCCGCGGAGAGCGGCTGCTCGAGATAGAGCCGCGTCGACAGGACGAGCCGCCGGTCCTCCAACGACGGCTTCGATCGCTCCTCGAGCCGTTCCTCCAGCCATTCGTCCAACAACGCCTTCGCCTCCCGACTCTTGGAGCAGCGTGGGTTGTGGAGCAACAGGATCTCCCCAGACCTCGTCGGAAGTGTCATCGATGGGTCTCCGCTCATCTCTCGTTGCCTCTCGACTTGCGAAACGGTGGCCGGGAAACTAGAGGTTGTCGACGCACTGGGCGAGCACGAGCCGCGAGCACGAGCACACCCTGATCTGGAGGATCGACACGATGTCCCTGCTCGGGTTCCTGGGCCTCGACAATCGCAGCACCGCGAAGGAATCGGTGCCCGAGAGCCTGAAGGCCATCGCGGCCCGACTCGAGGGCCTCCCTGACGACGAGGCGCGGTTCGCGGCAGCCTTCGCATACCTGCTCGCGCGCATCGCCGGAAGCGATCTGCGGACCGATGACGACGAGCGTCAGGAGATGGCCAGACATCTCGCGACCTTCGCGGGCTTCGACCCCGAACGTGCCTCGCTCCTGAGCGAAACCGCCGCCCAGGCCGCCCAGACCTACAGCGCCAGCGACGATCATCTGGTGGCCCGAGCCTTCCGGGAGATGAGCGATCGGGCGGATCGGCTCCGGCTCGTCCGCTGCCTTTATGCCGTCGCGGCCGCCGACCAGACGATCTCGACGCGCGAGGACAACACCATCTTCGAGGTCGCGGCGTCGATCCGGGTCGAGCGCGAGGACGTCGTCGCGATTCGCGCGGAGTTCAGACGCCATCTCGGTACGCTGCGGGCACTTTCCGGTGAGCGCTGATCGGCTACGCTCCAGCCTTTCGATCCAGCCGTTCCATGGACGGGGAGGTTGATCGCATCATGTCTGCACGCAAGAAGACCGCGCGAAAGCCCGCGGCCCGCAAGAGTGCTGGAAAGCGCGCCGGCAAGAGCACCAAGAAGGCTGCTCGGAAGAGTACGAAGCGCGCGGCCAAGAAGACCGCAAGAAAGAAGGCCGCAAAAAAGAAGGCCGCGAAGAAGAAGGCGGCCACCAAGAAGCGAGCGGCGAAGACCCGCGCCTCTCGGAGCCCCCGCGGCTCTTCCGGTTCGGTACCGCCCGGCCCCGGCGAACTCGTCCGGACCCGGCCGAAGGGATTCGCCAAGAGGTTGCTGAAGCCCTCGGCAAGCACCGAGGGTGAATCCGCCTCCGAGGGACTGAGCTATACGAATCCGGCGCGATGGGCCATTCTCAAGAGGCTTCTGGGCTGAAGCGGCCGACGCGAGCGAGCGTCCCGCCCGGCGCGACGAGGCGAACGACGAGGCGAACCAAAAAGAGAGCCCCCGAGACGTCCAGCGTCTCGGGGGCTCTCCGGCATCCGCCCCCCGATCTCATTCTTCGTCGTCGGGGATCTTCGAGCTGTATTTCTTCTTGAGCTCAGCCTGGGCCTCTGCCGGCACCGGTGCGTACTTCTCGAACTCCATCGTGAACTCGGCCTTGCCCTGGGTCATCGAGCGGAGATCCGTCGCGTAGCCGAACATCTCGGAGAGCGGCACCTCGGCATCGACCACCGAGAAGCCGTCCTCCTCCGTCGAGCCGACGACCTGCCCGCGCCGCTGCATGATCGTCTTCAGGATCGCGCCCTGGAACTCCGAGGGACCCTCGACCGACAGCTTCATGATCGGCTCGAGAATCTGCGGCTTCGCCCGGGGATAGAACTCCCGGAAGGCACCGCGGGCCGCTGCCTGGAATGCCATCTCCGACGAGTCCACGCTATGGGACTGACCGTCGTTGATCTCGACGCGGACGCCGATGACCGGGAAGCCGATCAGACGTCCCTTCTGGGTCGAGGATCGGAAGCCCTTCTCCACCGCCGGGATGTACTCCGTCGGGATCGATCCCCCCCGGACGCTGTTGACGAACTGGAAGTCCTTGTCGCCCTCGTCGTCTGCCGGAATCGGCGAAAGGATCCCCGCCACCTTGCCGTACTGTCCCGAGCCACCCGACTGCTTCTTGTGGGTGTAGCTGAACTCGACGGGCTGAGTGATGGTCTCTCGATAGGCGACCTGCGGCTGGCCGGTCTCGACCTCGCAGTTGTACTCCCGCTTCATCCGCTCGACATACACCTCGAGATGGAGCTCGCCCATGCCCGAGATGACGGTCTCGTTGCTCTCCGGATCGACCTCCGAGCGGAAGGTCGGATCCTCGCGAACGAAGCGACCGAGCGCCTTGCCCATGTTGTCCGAAGCCTTCTGGTCCTTCGGCTTGATCGACAGCGAGATCACCGGCTCCGGAACGTGCATCGATGACATGGCGATGTTCACCTTGCCGTCGGTGAAGGTATCGCCCGAGGCGCAGTCGACTCCGAAGAGCGCGACGATGTCGCCGGCCGCCGTATCCTCGATGTCCTGCATCTCGTTCGAATGCATCCGGATGAGACGTCCTACCTTGACCTTCTTGCGGGTTCGCATGTTGTAGATCGTGTCGCCCTTGCGAAGCGTTCCCTGGTAGACGCGTACGTAGGTCAGCTGCCCGTAGCGGCCGTCCTCCAGCTTGAAGGCGAGCAGAACGAGAGGCTTCGAGGGATCGGTGACGACCTCGACCTCCGCCTCTTCGTTGTCGAGATCGACCGCCGTGTTGCGCACCTCGGTCGGATCCGGCAGGTAGCCGGCCACCGCGTCGAGCAGCAGCTGCACGCCCTTGTTCTTGTAGGCAGACCCGAGAAAAACGGGCGTCAGGTGCATCGCGATCGTGCCCGACCGGATCGCTTTCTGAATCATCGCCGGCTCGACGGCCTCCTCGAGCATCGCCTCCATCAGCTCGTCCGAGAACATCGAAACCGCGTCGAGCATGATCTCCCGATACTCCTCGGCCTGCGCCTGCAGCTCGCCGGGGATCTCCTCCTCGCGCACGGTCTCGCCGTTGTCGCCGTCGAAGTAGAAGGCCTTCATCGTGACGAGATCCACGATGCCCCGGAGATCATTCTCCAGCCCGATCGGAATCTGGGTCATGATGGCGTTGTGACCGAGCTTCTCGCGCAGCTGCTTCGTCACCTTGAAGGGATCGGCGCCGGAGCGATCGAGCTTGTTGATGAAGGCGATGCGCGGCACGTTGTAGCGCTTCATCTGCCGATCGACGGTCATCGACTGGGATTGCACGCCCGCCACGCCGCAGAGCACCAGGATGGCGCCGTCGAGCACCCGCAGCGATCGCTCCACCTCGACCGTGAAGTCGACGTGGCCGGGCGTATCGATGATGTTGATCTGCTGGCCCTTCCAGTCGCAGTAGGTCGCGGCCGACGCGATGGTGATGCCCCGCTCGCGCTCGAGCTCCATCGAGTCCATCGTCGCGCCCACCTCGTCCTTGCCGCGGACTTCGTGGATCGCGTGGATTCTTCCGGTGTAGAAGAGGATGCGCTCGGTCAGGGTCGTCTTGCCCGAATCGATATGCGCACTGATTCCGATGTTGCGGACCTTCTCGATCGCACCGAGCATCGCTTGATTCCTCATTGAGCCTCGAAGGCTCGATCCGGGTAGCCACGGCACGAGAGGAGAGCCATCTCCCCCGTCGCCTCGCTTCCCTCCCTGGGTGGTCCGGGCGAGCCCTGCGGCTCGTAAGGCACCGACTCTCGTTCGTCGCCTCCGGCAATCGCGTCCGACCCCTGATGCCCACCAGCGGCCTCGAGTTCAGCTCCCCCGCCCTCCGGACTTCAGCAGGTGCATCGGTCACCTGCCGTCAGGTCGGCGGGAAGCTGCGTCGCATGCCGTGGATTGAGGGGGGCGAGACCCGATTCGGGCGCGCAAGATAGCGGGATCGCGAGGAAAAATCGAGCCCCGGAGACACCTTTGAGCAGTCCGCGATCGGAGGCCGGGCATCGGAGTCCGGAGCGATTTGGCTTCCCGGCGGGGAGTGGGTCGATCGTCGGAGTGGACCTCGTCGCGACTCGGATGGGGTGGTCTCCCAGACGGGGTCGGGCCCGATCGCGACCAGATCCGGATCAGATCGACAGTCGCGTGCGGTCTCCAATCGCTCTCGTCGACACGACGGCCGGGCTTCCGAAGGCGAGGGCATGGGCCGGCAGGGATCGGGTCACCGTGGACCGGGTCCCGACCACCGACTGCTCACCGATCTCGACGCCGCGAAGGACCGTCACGTCGGCGGCGATCCAGCAGTGATTCCCGATCCGGACGGGCGCGACCTGCTCCGGGTGATCGGCGTCGAGATCGTGCTGATCCGCGTCGAGGATGCGGGATCCCATCCCGATCCAGACGCGGTCGCCGATCTCGACGGAGTCCTTCGCGCTCAGATGACAACCGTTCAGGAAGCCCTCCCGCCCGATCCGGATGTGGGCGCCGGGAAACGCGAAGATCAGGACCGGGGCGATGTCGGAGCGAAGCCAGGTATCTTCCCCGATCTCGACCCGGGCTCCCTCGGCGATCGCGAAGTGGACCCCGCGTGAACGCCGCTCCGTGTAGACACGGGCGCCGATCTCCAGCCGCGCCCCCGGCCCCAGCTCGAAGCGCGCCGAGGCGAGGTTGCTGCTGCTCTCCGGGTGCAGGACCACCCCCGCATGGCGATCCACCAGGCGCCGCAGCTTCAGACGATCGAAGGCCTGGATGGCCTCGAGCCGCCAGCGGGTCGCGCGGGACGCCATGGTCGAATGCAGGGGCAGGGGCTTCGACGGGGCGCTGCCTAGCGGCCCGGTCCCGTCGGCCCTTCCTTCAGACGGAACGTGATGAAGCCGTGGGAGGGATCGTAGGGAGACAAGCCGACGGTGACCCGATCACCGGGGATCACGCGGATGCGGAATCGCCGCATCCGACCCGAGAGCTGGGCCGTCACCTGTTGCCCGTTCTCGAGGGTGATCTGGTAGCGACCGCCGCCGAGGATCTTGTCGACGCTTCCGGTCGCCTGAATCAGGTCGTCTCTGGCCAAATCGAATCGATCCTCTTTCTTTCGTTGTCTCGTCGTTCAGTCGAGCGGAGCGCGCTCGGGGTCTAGGTAGCGCCCCCGCCGGAGCGTGCCGGATGAAGCAGCGACTCGCGCTTGGAACTCCCGGAAAGGCGGCAGGCTAGCATGAGGGCGCTGGGGCGGCGAGACTCCGCGGCCCCCTGCCCGTTCCCGGAACTTCCGCTAGCCTCCCCGCCCGCGGAGAGGTGGCGGAGTCTGGTTGAACGTGCCTGACTCGAAATCAGGTGTACTCGCAAGGGTACCGTGGGTTCGAATCCCACCCTCTCCGCCACTCGGACGGCCTTCGGACGGCCACCCGCCACGCCGCCGACCGATCCGATCCCGATCCCAGTCCCGAAGTTCATGCGATTCCAGGAGCTTATGGAACGACCGCCCGGTCGAGAACGACCGGCACGGTCACCCGGGCTGAGGGAGCCGACCTCGCCTCGGCCGGCTCCGCCGCCGGTCGCTGCCTCGTCCGGGAACTCGCGAAGACTGGTTCGTGCAGGGGGCCGTGAGTCACCCCGGTGGCGCCACCGCCACGAAGGCCCCGCTACTCCCCGCCGTAGGGGTCTTGCGGGGGCACTTCTTCGCTTCCTACCCGGACCCAGGTGGTCGTCCGGCCGAGCAGGGAGATGCCGATGAAGCCCCGCAGCAGGAGCCGATCCTCACCGTCCATGGTGATCGTGCCCTGATACGTCCTTCCGTTGCCCGGGTCGTAGACGCTGCCCCCGCTCCAGACGTCGGAATCCGTCGACTCCCGTCGGAAGCCGCTCAGCATCGTGAGACCGACGACCGGAGTGTCGCGTCGGGCGGGATCTGGATGCTCGACGTCCCGCAACGTTCGGCCGTCGACGCCGTACGGCAGCCGCAGCCACACGATCGTGCCCGTCAACTCTCCGTCGACTTCCCGCACTTCGACTTGAGCCGACCCTCGATCCGCCCACCACAAGCCGACGGGCGAGGTCTCTCGCGCGCTCGCCGCGTTGGGGGCCGCCAGCGTCACGGCCAGCAGCACGAGACAGACTGCCGTGACCGATCCGGCCGAGAGACGACGCCCGCCCGGCTTCAGCCGCATTCCGAACGCAAAGCGGAACACGCCGATCGGCCGCACGACCCAATGATAGGTCGCCCACGTCAGCACCGTCGAGGCCGTGAGCAAAAGCGCGAACTTGGCGGCGACCGGGAGGTCGAGTCGCAAGAGGTAGAAGCCCGGCAGCACGATGCCGACCTGATGCAGGATGTAGACGGGAAGGGAAGCCTCGCTGAGGTAGGACAGGATACGAGAGTCTCGTCGCAGCGTCTTCAGCGCGACGCCGACCAATGCGATGATCACGCCGTAGCCGGCGACTGCAGAGAGCGCGAGCAATGGCACGAACTTCAGGACGTCGAGCGCGCGGATCTCGGCCGCATCGAGCGAAACGCTTCCGCCGAGAACGACGACCAGATAGGTGGCCATCGCGACACAACTCGCGAATGCGATGCCGCCCGCACGCCGCCATTCTTTCGTGATCACGGATTCCCACGCGGGATTCCGTCCCACCTCGAAGCCCATCAGGAAATACAAGCTGTAGTAGGCAAAGTTCGCCCAATCCCAGACGAGGTTCAGCGAGCCCGGCCAGACGAGTCTCAGCGTCGTCTGGATCGCTACGAGCGCGATCAGCGGTCGGTAGAGGTCCGCAGCGCCTGGCGAGGCGTCGGAAGGCGGTGTCCTCAGCCGTGTGATGCATCGCTTTCGGTAGAGCAGCGTGAAGGTCAGCAGATACGCGATGAACCACAGATGCGCCCAGGTGAACCGATCGAGACCGGAGAAGAACGAGGGCCAGTAGGCGAGAAACGGTTCCTGAAAATCGATACCCGTTTCGAGACCCGAGACCGACAGGTTCATGCCCGACCGGAGCTCGTAGTATTTGAGGATGGGGCAGAGCGCAACGATCCCGAACGCGAGGGGCACGAGGAGTCGACGCAGCCGCTCCGAGACCATGCCCTCCGGACCGCGCGCGCGAAGCGACGCACAGAGCGACCAGCCAGCGAGCGCGAAGAGCAGGGGCATGTGCCAGAGATGGATGAAATGGGTGAACAGGTCGAGGGAGGGAACGAGTGTCGCGTTCTTGATGTGGTAGAAGGGCGCGACATCGAAGACCTTCGCGACATGAAAGACGAACAAGAGATAGACGGCAAAGACGCGGAGCCAGTCCGCTTCGGTTCGCCTGATCGGGTTTGTCATTCGATTGCTCCTCGTGTTTCGGTTTCGGATGTCGACGGGTCCGGTCGCCCGGCTCGGACGCGAGCACGTCGACGACCCGGCGGTTGACCGCCGCCGTGTCGATGGCCATGACGGAAGCGACCAGGTACCCGAGCAGACCGCGAGGATGAGAAGACTGACGGGCGATCCATTTCGGTTTCTGCATGACCAAGATTTTAAATGACCGATTGAGTCGGTCATTATAAAACGAACGACTCCTCTTCTTCAAGAGGGCCCCGCGGGTAGTTCGGGGCGGCTTCGCGTTTGCCTTGGAACAGCCCCGGGTCCGGGACCCTCCCAGGTCATCCTTTTGACTGACCGGACGGGTCGTTTATCATCGCGAGGATTGCAGAGGAGACTTTCATGACCAGGTGGATTCCCGCCCTGTCCCCTGCTCGGGGTTCCGGAACGAGCGCCGCGGGCCGGATCCGGCCTGTGATCGCGGCGGTCGCGTCGGGGATGCAGCGGGCGGCGTACCAGGCCAGGGCGAGCTTCGATTGCCTGCCCGCTCAGGGTCGGTCTTAGAATCGTCGTTCGGATCTTCGCTGCGGCCCCGCACTCTCGCTCGAGCGACCTGGTCGTTCGGCCGGTCGAGGAGCATCCCTGATGGCGAGACGCATTCCCGAGAATCGATTCGACGAGCTCGTCCGCGGAGCCACCGAGGTCTTCATCGCCCGGGGCTACCGATTGACGCAGATGTCCGACGTGGCCGAGGCCGTCGGCGTCGCCAAAGGGACGCTCTACGGCTACGTCGAGAGCAAGGATGCGCTGCTGTTCCTGTGCCTTCGCTGTGCGGACGACGACGGTCCGATCCCGGTTCCCGAAGACCTGCCGCTGGCCGCGCCTGCGCCGGACGTGATCGGGCTCGCGGTGAAGACGCGGCTGGCGGAAAACATCGTCTGGCCGGCGCTGGAGTCTGCCCTCGAGAGGCCGACCGTGGACGACGTAGCCGGGGAGCTCACCTCCGTGATCGGAGAGTTCTTCGACCTGGTGGCCGCGAACCGACACGGCATCAAGCTGCTCGACCGCTGCATGGACCACCCCGAGATCGAGCCGCTCTGGCAATCCGCCGGACGCGAAAGAGCACGCTCCATGCTGATCCGGTACCTGAGTGCCCGAATCAATGCCGGTCAGCTCCGCCCGGTGGCCGACATCCGGCTGGCCGCTCGAATCGTGATCGAGACATGCGCGACCTGGGCCGTGCACATCCATTGGGACCGTGCACCGGAGAGCTACGACGCCGAGGTCGTGCGGGCGAACGCGATCGAGTTCATGGTCCGGGCGCTGCTCCCCTGACGAGCGCCCCAGCGACGGGGCCTGCCGTCTGATGAAGCGAGATCGAACGCCGGCGGGATTCCTGGCCGGCCGGATCTGCCCGCGTGCAGGTTTCACGGCGCCGATTGAATCGACTTTTTTCTGGAGCGCACCATAATTTTGGAGTAAGCTCCATACTTACCGCTGGCTGCGGCCCGGTCTGAAGCCCGAGGGCGGCGGATCCGGTACGCAGACCCAGCCACGAGGCCTCCTTGTCGACCACTACCCCGACGATTCCCCTTCGAGATCCCGCCGCCGCGGCCCCCCTGGGTCTGCGCGAGCGCAAGAAGATCGAGGTGCGGGCGCGAATCTTCGAGGCCGCCCGCGATCTCTTCACGAGGCATGGCTTCCAGAGCACGACCGTCGACGAGATCGCAGCGGCCGCAGACGTCGCGCCGGCGACCTTCTTCAACTACTTCCAGAGCAAGCAAGCGTTGCTCGATCTGATGACGGGCGAGGTGGTCGACTACCTCCACGGCCTCACGACCCAGCATCTCGAGGGCCCGGGCTCGAGTGCGGATCGCCTGCGCAGCTTCATCACCTCCGCCGCCGAGTCGATCGCCGAGAGCCGCGGTATCGCCCGGGACGTGCTGATCGAGTTCATGCGCAACGACGCGAAACCCGACGGGCCCCATCCCTATCTCCACAGACTGCAGGCGCCCTTCGTCGACCTGATCGCCGAGGGACAGCGCCAGGGCGAGATGCGCACCGACCATGACGCGACCTTCCTCGCCCAGATGGCCTTCGGCATGATGAACTCCGCCATCACGAGCTGGCTCGCCGACCCCGACTACCCCGTCGAGAAGGGGCTCGTCGAAGCCACCGAGTTCGCCCTCTCGACTCTTCAGCCCGTCCATCGACCCGTCCACCGGGACTCGACTTCGTCCTGAATCGAACCCCCAATCGGCGCTTCGAGGCGCCGACCGACCGAGGTAGAACCATCATGGAGATCGACGTCGATTTCGCGCAGGCGCGCTACTGGAACCAGGAGATGCCGGAGCGCATGCGCTGGCTACGTCAGAACACGCCCGTGTTCTGGAGCGAGGCCACCCAGGCCTTCATCATCAGCCGCTTCGAAGACGTGATCCACGTATCCAAGCACAACGATGTCTTCTGCTCGGGCCAGGGCGTGATGCCGGGGCCGGAGAACACCAAGATCGGCATGATCGACGAAGACGAGCCGCGCCACGGCGAGATGCGCGGGCTGATCAACCGCGGCTTCACGCCGCGCATGGTCCGGCGTTGGGAGGAGATCTTCCAGCGCATCACCGACGAGACCCTGGACGCCGTGGCGCCCAAGGGCGAATGCGACTTCGTCGAGGACATCGCCGTCCCGCTCCCGCTGCTGCTGATCGCCGAGATGATCGGCATCCGACCCGAGGACCGGGAGCGATTCCATCAATGGTCGGACGCGATGATCGGCGCAACCGGCAACATGAACGATCCGGAGATCACGGCCCGGGCAGGCAAGGCCGCCCTCGAGTACTACACCTACCTCGTCGACGTCATCGAGGACCGCCGGAACAACCCGAAGGAGGACCTGATCAGCATCCTCGTCCGGGCCAGACAGGAGGGCGTGCTGATCCAGCACGAGTCGCAGCGCGCGGTCGACCTGATCGGCTTCGAGGCGAGCGACGAGCAGCGCGACATGAGCAACGACGAGCTGATCAAGATGTGTGTGCTGTTGCTCGTCGCGGGCAACGAGACCACGCGGAACGGACTCTCGGGCGGCATGCAGCTCCTGATCGAGAATCCGGAGGCCCGCCAGCGGCTGATCGACGATCCATCCCTCATCCCCCAGGCGATCGAAGAGATGCTGCGGCTGACCTCGCCCGTGCTCTCCTTCGCTCGTACGGCCACGCAGGACACGGAGATCCGCGGAGTGCCGATCGCCGAGGGCCAGAAGGTCCTGATGGTCTACGGCTCGGCCAATCGCGACGAGTCCGTCTTCGAGAACGCCGACGTCTTCGACATCGACCGCAAGCCCCAGCACCTCGCCTTTGGAATAGGCAACCACTTCTGCCTCGGTGCCAACCTGGCCCGGATGGAGATGCGGGTCGCCTTCTCCGAGCTGCTGAAGAGGATTCCCGACATGAGCTATACGGCGGGCGGCCCCGAGTTCGGTTCCTCGGCCCTGGTGCGGAGCGTGATGCACATGCACGTGCGCTTCACGCCGGAGACGCGCTAGTCGGCGAAAGAAGGACGGAGCGCCGATGCAGAGGCTGGAGTCAGCCGATCGGTCGGTCGATCGAGGCAGTCTCGTCCTCGAACACGACGAGCGGCAGCCGGATCCTGAATCGGGTACCGCCCGAATCCGGGCTCTCGATCTCGATCCGGCCTCCGTGATCGCCGATCACGCCATGGACGACCGCGAGGCCCAGGCCTGAGCCACCCCCTTCGAGGCGGGTCGTGTAGAAGGGCTCGAAGACCCGACCCCGAATCGATTCATCGATCCCGGGTCCGTCGTCGGAAACGATCAAGATCGCCTCATGCCCGAGCTGCTCCGTTCGGACGTCGATCTTTACTCCGGACTCGCGGGATTCGGCCGCGTTGCGCACGAGATTGACGATGACCTGCTCGAGGTCGATGGGATTCATCTTCACACGCAGACATTCGCGCGTCGTGGTGACCCGAAGGGTGCCCCGGTGCTCGGCGACGAACCGCCGGACCTGCTCGAGGGCCCGCAGGACCGTTGCATTGAGGTCCTCGGGCCATTTCAGGTTCGGCTCGTCCCGGGCGAACTGCAGGACGCCCTTCACGATGCGCCCGCAGCGTCGTGCCTCCTCGAGCGCCGTTTCGAGCGCACGTCGTTGGATCGCCGCGCCCCCCTCCTCCTCTCCGACGAGCAACGCGAACTCCGCCGCCGCCGCGATACCCCCGATCGGATTGTTGATCTGATGGGCGATTCCGGAAGCGAGGGTCCCGATGGCCACGAGCCGCTCCTGCTCCTTCAATCGCTCCAGGGAGGCCCGCAGCTGCTCGCCCCGCTCTTCGACGCGCTCCTCGAGCTCGTCGCGGTAGCGGACGAGGGCCTGCTCGGCCTCGGCGCGGATCCGGGCATCACGCTCCGCCCGCTCACGTGCCGCTGAAGACGCTCTCATCGCCCGCTCCCGAGAGCGTTCGGCAAAGACGGCTGCGAGGCCGCTGAAGCCGGCGATGATCGTCGTGTTCCAGGAGAGAATCCTCAGCCCGGACGACAGGGGCAGGGCCAGCGAGCTCGCGACCAGGACGCCGACCGTCAGCGTCGTCCAGACGACACCGACCCTGGGGCCTCCGATCGCCGCGGCCACCAGCGGAACCCCGATCAGGCCCACGAAGAGCGGAATCCCGTTCGAGGCGAGGAACGGGCTGACGACGAGCCCCAGCGTCGACACGCTGCAGAGATGATGCGCCGAGAGATCGTTGCGACCCGTCCAGTGCAGGACGACCAGCGAAAAGAGCAGCGGGAGTGGTATCCCGCAGGTGAACACCGCCCGCGCGACCTCACCCGTCGAGAGGTGGACGACCGACGAGAGCAGCCCGATCCCCGAGCCGAGCAGAGCGATCGTGATCAGGATCCCAGCGCGACGGATCTCCTCTGGATCCCCTTCCCGGATCCCGGCCGGTAGCAGGCCATGCCACCACCTCGTTCGCTCGCTCGCCGGAAGGGATCCCCTCTCCATCCTCCGCAGTGTACTCGATCCGTCTTTGCGGAAAGCTAGGCTTCGTTCATCGAACGGAATGAACACCCACTTCAGGAGTTCCCTCAGAATGGACCCGAATCGACGGTGGCTGCTTCTTCTGATCGGCATCGGCGGCACGGCGGTTCTCGCGAGCTACGTGCTGGCCTTCGCATACGAACCGGCGATTCGCGGCGCCTTATGGGGCGATCTGCCCGAGGGCATCGTGCGCAGGATCTATACGGTGAACATGCTGCTCGCCGCCGCGAGCTTCTTCCCGGCGACGAGCGTCCTGGGTTTCGCGACTCCGCTCGATTCCTTCCGGGAGAGGACGGGGCTCCCGTTCCGTGCGCTTCTTGCGGCCTACGCCGCAATCCTGATCCCCTCCGCTGCCTGGCTCCCACTCACCGCGCTCTACATCCAGAGCCCGACGCCGCTGCTCTGGTGGGCGATCCGGATAGACCTGCTCGCGGTCGGAATCGGAGCGTCGGTCGTAGGCTGGATGCTGATCCGACGCGCGCGGGGCGGAGCCCTCGGAAGCCAGCTCGCGGCCGGGCTCTTCTTCTTCTTCTGGCTGCAGACGATGGTGCTGGACGCGCTCGTCTGGCCGGCCTTCTTTCCGCGCTGATCCGAGCGTCTCTCTCGCCTGCGACCACGGATTCGAGCGGGGAGCTTCCTTCCGGCCTTCCGTGAGCGTCTTGCCCGGGACGAGCGCGTATGACAAGGTTCGACGGCACGATTCGATAGCCGAACGAGCACGCGCTCTGCACGGAGGTTCTCGAGATGGGTCGATTCGACGATCGCGTTCTGCTGCTGACCGGGGCCTCCTCGGGCATCGGCCGCGCCACGGCCCTCCGCCTCGCCTCCGAGGGCGCTTCACTCTTCCTGATCGACGTCGCCAGCGAGGGTCTCGAGGAGACCGGCAAGGCGGCCGAGCAGGCGGGCGGTCGCGTGGCCCTGCAGATCTGCGACGTCAGCCAGGAGGACGCGGTCCGCGAGACCGTCGCCGCCTGCGTCGCCCGCTTCGGCCGGCTCGACACGCTCTGCAACATCGCCGGCGTGATCCAGTTCGAGCACACGACCGAGACCTCCTTCGGGCTCTGGCGCCGCATCCTCTCCATCAATCTCGACGGCACCTTCCTGATGTGTCGCGAAGCCATTCCCCATCTGCTCGCCACCCGCGGCTCGATCATCAACATGGGCTCGACGGCGGGGCTCATGGGGCTGCCCTACGGAGCGGCCTACGGGGCCTCGAAAGGCGGCGTCCATGCCCTCACCCGGGCAATCGCCGTCGAGTACGCGCGCCAGGGCCTGCGCTGCAACGCGATCTGTCCCGCCTCGATCGAGACGCGCATGTCGGCCCCGCGATTTCCGAAGGGCGTGGCGATGGACCTGTTGCAGCGCCCGGCGTCGTTGCACGGCGTGCGCAGTCCCGACGAGGTCGCCAGCCTGATCGCCTTCCTGGCCTCCGACGAGGCGATCCACATCTCGGGAGAGGAGATCCGGATCGACGGCGCGGCTCTGGCCTGACGCTCTGACCTGACGCGCTGGCCTGACGCGCTGGCCTGATCAGACGGCCAGCCCGGCGATCCGTTCGAGGCAGCGATCGACATCCCGGGCGGAGCGGCTGAAGACGATCGGCAGCACCTCGATCACCGTGGCGCCGGCCTCGAGCGCGGGATCGACACCCGCCAGTGTCGCCTCCAGATCGGGCCCGGCGCTCCCCATCACGGGACGCAGCTGCGCCCGCACCTCGAGCTCGCCCGGATCGCGGCCCGCCTCGACGAAGGCAGCCTTGATCTTCTTCACGTCCTCGTCGATCACGGCCGGATCCTGGGAGATCGGCAGATAGCCCTGACCCAACTCGGCGATCCGGCGACAGCTCGCCGGCGTGGGAGCCAGACCGAACCAGATCGGCAGCGGCGACTGGATCGGCGCCGGTCGACAATGAATGGTGTCGAAGGAGACCGTCTCCGACGCGAAGCTCGCCGGGCTCTCGGTCCAGAGCGCTCGACAGGCACGCAGCTGGTCCTCGAGCCTCTGATTGCGTCGCGGCCATGGGATCCCCGAGGCCTCGTATTCCTCACGTTGCCAACCCGTCCCAACACCCAGGTCCAGCCGCCCGCCCGAGATCACATCGAGGGTCGCCGCCTGCTTCGCGAGCAGGGGGGCGGGGCGCAGTGGGCTGATCAGGACGCTGGTGGCGAGCCGGATGCGCGTCGTCGCGGCGGCGATGGCCGACATCGCCACGATCGGCTCGAACCAGGCGTAGTCCGGGGGCACGGGAAAGTTTCCGTAGGGATAGCGATCCGTGCGCTCGCCCATCACGACGTGGTCGGTGATCACCATCTGATCGATGCCGAGCTCGTCGGCTCGACGCATCAGATCGAGGACCTTCCGAAAGTCACCGCCGTGAAAGTCCTGGAGGCCGAAGATTCCGACGGCCGTTCGGAAGCGGCTCATGCCCGTTCTCCTTTCTCTTTCTGTCTTTCGAGTCCAGCGTCAGGCACGAGCGGAAGCCGTTGCTGCCAGGCGAGATGCAGCACGCGCTCGGCGATGCGCCAGCCCTGCGGCGTTCTCTCGTATCGATCCTCGTAGCGGATGCCCATATCGAGCTTGACGGGCTGGCCCCGCTCCTCGAGCAGATGGTTCGCGAGGCAGTAGACCTCGCCCGTCGCCCGATCCCCCTCTATCTCCACGATCTGGTTCATCACGAAGTGCATCGTCGCCGAGAAACGATCGATGGTCGCGAGTCCCGCACGCAGCTCGTCGTGGCCCTCCATGACGTAGCCCGGCCCGCGGAGTCGGGCCGCGTCGGTGAAGGTCCGGGGCAGCAGGCTCCAGTCCCGGCGGTCGACCATGCGCGCGTAGGCGTAGACGAGCCGCCGCAGCTCGGCCTCGTCCTCCAGAAAGGATGCCTGCGCGGAAGCCGGCCCGGAGCTTGAAGCCGATTCCCGATTTCCGTCGCTCAAACCGATGCCCCCCGCCCGGCGGCCGATGCTAGCAAGCCCGGACCCCCTGCCGGAGATCCCCCGGATCGGCACGAGTGCCGTTTGACCCTGTTCCGGCACCCGGGTACTTTTGTCCCTCGTGCCGAGCGTTGACCGCAGGGTCCCGTTCGAGTTCGGGATCCTGTGAACCCGGTCAGGTCCGGAAGGAAGCAGCCGTAGCAGGGACTCGGCTGCGATCGGGGAAGCCCTGCGGTCAACCCTCGGCACGGGTCCCCTGACCTCTCCTCACGTCCGTCGACGCCGTCGCATGGCCACGGTCGATGACGCCCCTTCCAGAGCATCCACCCCAGGAGCCGCCCCGTTGAGCTATCAGGTCATCGCGCGCAAATGGCGGCCGCAGCGCTTCGACGAGGTCTCGGGACAGGCCCACGTCACGACCGCCATCCGCAACGCGATCCGGACCGGGCGCATTCCCCACGCGATACTGCTGACGGGGCCTCGGGGCGTCGGCAAGACGACCCTGGCGCGGCTGATCGCGCGCTGCCTGAACTGCGAGAAGGGGCCGACCGACGAGCCCTGCGGCAGCTGCACCGCCTGCAAGGAAATCACCGAAGGCCGTTCGACGGACGTCCAGGAGATCGACGCCGCGAGTCGCACCGGCGTCGACGACATGCGCGAGGTGATCGAGTCGATCCGATACGCCGCCGCCCCGGGCAAGCATCGCATCTACATCATCGACGAGGTCCACATGCTCTCGGTGCAGGCCTTCAACGCCCTGTTGAAGACCCTCGAGGAGCCGCCGCCGCGAAGCCTCTTCGTCTTCGCCACGACCAATCCCGAAAAGATCCCCTTCACGGTGCTCTCGCGCTGTCAGCGTCACGACCTGCGCCGGATCGCCCTGGCGACTGTCGCGGAGAGGCTGACCGAGATCTGCACCGCCGAGGGCATCGAGATCTCGCCGGGCGCGCTGGCGCAGATCGCGCGCGAGGGCGACGGCTCGATGCGTGATGCCCAGACCCTGCTCGACCAGATCGTGGCCTACGGCGGCGAGAAGGTGAGCGATGCGACGGTCGCCGAGCTGCTCGACCTCGTCGATCGCCGCGTGCTGCAATCGCTCGTCGAGGCGTGCATCGCCGGCGATCCGCGCCAGGCATTGGAGCTGCTGGCCCAGGCCACCTCCGGCGGCTCCGAGCCGCGTCGCATCGCCGAGGCGCTGCTCGAGCTGCTGCGGGATCTCGTCGTCCTGCGGATCGCGCCCGAGGGCCAGGGGCTCTTCGAAGGACCCCAGGAGGAGCGTACGGAGCTGATCGAGCTGGCGACGAAGACGGAGCCGGCGCGGCTGCGGCGGATGTTTCGCGCGCTCGTCCGGGAGATCGAGGATCTGGCCTGGGCACCCCAGCCGACGACATTGCTCGAGATGGCCGTCGTTCGTCTGGCGACGCTGCCCGCCGGAGACGACGTCTCCCAGCTGCTCGCGCGACTCGATCAGCTCGAACGCCGGCTCGCTCAGCAAGGTGGTCCGGGCCATCCGGGCGGGGCGGGCAGCACGGGTGGCGGCGCGGGCGGCGGACGGGCAGCGGCGGCGGCCGGAGGAGCGCGCGGCGCTGCCTCGGGCAGCGGGCCGCAGGCCTCGGCGCCTTCGAGGCGCAGCGGGCGCGGAGCCGAGGCCGCGCCGGACAACGCCCGCTCGGCCGGCACCCGCGATTTGGAGGGGACCGCTGAAGCAGCCGGGCCGGCGGCGCCTGCCGACGCGCCAGAGATCACGCCGGAAGAGATCGCGCCGGAGCCGAACCCGCCCGCATCTCCGACGGCCGCCCCGGGCGGGGGGGCAGCGCCGGAGATGCTATTTGATCGACTACGCATCCGGGCACTCGAGACGGACCGGGCACGCTTCGCCAGCCTCGACGTCGCGAGAGTGATCCGGCTGCACGGGGAGACGCTGGAACTCGGCGTGCCCGGCTCCTTCCACGCCGATCGGCTGCGCGCGCGGCAGCCCGAGATCGAGGACCTGGCCGCGGCGCTCTTCGGACAGCCGCTGCAGATCACGATCACCGTCCAGGAGACCCAGGCTGCGCAGGAACAGGATGCGAGCCAACGCGAGCTCTCGCGTCTTCGCCGGCAGCAGGCCCTTCACAGCGAGCCCGTGAACCTGGCCCTCGAGGTCCTCGAGGCCCAGATCGTCGAGATCCGACCCCTGGGAGAGAGCCGATGAATCCGAACGAGCTGCAGGAGATGATGGAGCGGGCCCAGCAGATGCAGGCGCGCATGGGCGAGGTGCAGAAGCAGCTCGAGGCGCGGCGCTTCGAGGCGAGCAGCGGCGGCGGGATGGTGACGGCCGTGGTCTCCGGTGCGCTGCGCGTGCTTTCGATCGAGATCGAGCCCTCGCTGCTCGGCTCCGGCGACCGGGCGATGCTCCAGGACCTCGTGGCGGCGGCGGTGAACGCGGCACTCGTCCGTGCCCAGGAGAGCGTCCAGGAGGAGGTCGGCAAGATGCAGCAATCCATGTGGGCCGGACTCGGGGGCTGAGATGGCCTCGTCGCCTGCCATGGACCGGCTCGTCGAGAGCCTGAAGCGCCTGCCCGGAATCGGCGAGAAGTCCGCGAACCGCCTCGCCTACTTCCTGCTGAGCGCGTCGGCCGAAGTCTCCCGGGAGCTTTCCGAGGCCATCGCTCGCGTCCAGCGAGACACCGTCGTCTGTGAGACGTGCTTCACCCTCGCCGATCGAACGCCCTGCGCCGTCTGTGCCCACCCCGATCGCGACCGGACCCTCGTCTGTGTCGTGGAGGAGCCGGCGGACATGGCCGCCATCGAACGCAGCGGGGGCTTCCGCGGCCTCTACCACGTGCTCGGCGGCGCCCTCTCCCCGATCGACGGCATGGGACCCGAGACGCTGCGTGTGGAGGAGCTCGAACGTCGGGTCCGCGAGGCCGGCGTCAAGGAGGTCATCCTCGCCACCAATCCGACGGCGGAGGGCGACGCCACCGCCCACTTCCTGGCGAGCCGTCTGCGGAGCGCCCCCCTCCGGATCACGCGCATCGCCTACGGCATGCCCCTTGGCGGCGATCTCGAATACGCCGACCACGTCACGGTGAGCCGCTCGATCGAGAACCGCCGCGCACTGGACTAGATGGTTTCTAAAGCCCCGCACGAAGCCAACCGATCGGTTCTCCACCACCGCGCGCCCCTCTGCGGAGTGTTCTGGTTGCCGGCCTTCCCCGCAGCGGGGTAAGCTGGCAAAAACGTCCGTTCGTCGGATGCTTACAGAGGCCAATGCCGATGCTCGAATCCCAGCTCGTGATGCAGCAGGAGGACTTTGACAAGGTCCTCGCCGTCATTCGTAGGCTGGTCCGCGACGCCAACGCAAAGGGCGTCTTCGTCGTCGACAAGGCCGGGCAGCTGGTCGGTGAGGCCGGCGAGATGAACGGCGTCGACAGCACCAGTCTGGCCTCGCTGACCGCGGGCTGCGTCGCCGCCACCGGCGGTCTCGCCAAGATCGTGGGGGAAGAGGAGTTCCCCATCCATTTCCATCAGGGCCAGCGCGACAACCTCCACATGACGCTCGTGGGGGATCGCATGATCCTGGTCGTCATCTTCGACGAGCGCAGCTCCCTCGGCCTGGTGCGCCTGCGCGTGAAGAAGGCCGGCAGCGAGCTCGCCCGGCTCTTCGAGGACATCCGGAAGAAGGCGGCGAGCGAGGCCGCGAACCATGGCTCGCCCTTCTCGGAGATCACGGACGATGACATCGACAACCTCTTCGCCGACTGAAGCGTAGACTCACACGCAGATGGACCCAAGCGAACTCTCTACCTGATCCACCTGATCCACCTCCTTCGAATCACTCGGACCGATCGGACTGAGCACCCAATATGTCGTTCATCAACTACAGCTCGAGAGAGATCAACTGCAAGATCGTCTACTACGGTCCCGGACTGTGTGGGAAGACGACGAACCTGCAGCACATCTACCAGAAGACGAACCCCGACGTGAAGGGGAAGATGATCTCTCTCGCGACCGAGACGGAACGAACGCTCTTCTTCGACTTCCTGCCCCTCGCTCTCGGCGAGATCCGGGGCTTCAAGACCCGCTTCCATCTCTACACCGTCCCTGGTCAGGTCTTCTACGACGCCAGTCGCAAGCTGATCCTGAAGGGCGTGGATGGCGTGGTCTTCGTGGCGGACAGCCAGATCGAGCGGATGGAGGCCAACGCCGAGAGCCTCGACAACCTTCGGATCAACCTGAAGGAGCAGGGCTACGAGCTCGACAAGATTCCCTACGTGATGCAGTACAACAAGCGCGACCTCCCGAACGCCGCCTCGCTCGAGGAGCTTCGCAAGCTCCTGAATCCGACCGGCGTGCCGGAGTTCGAGGCCTGCGCCGCCTCGGGTCAGGGCGTCTTCGAGACCCTGAAGGCCGTCGCCAAGGGCATCCTCGCCGATCTCAAGAAGATGGGCAGCTGAGAGCCCATCCCCCCGATCAGGGCCCCGCTCGCGGGACGCACCTCGGCTCAGGCGTCATGACGCTCACCCCGACGCCAGCGATCGATCCGACGATTGATGTCGTTCGCGGCCACGTAGAGCGCAGGAACCAGGAAGAGCGTCACGCCTGAAGAGAAGGCGAGCCCCCAGCCCAACGCCAGCGACATCGGCGACATCACCGCATCCCAGCCCCCGAAGCCGTAGGCCGTCGGCATCACGCCTCCGAAGGTCGAGAGACTCGTCACGAGCACCGGCCGAAGACGCGTCACCAGCGCCTCGATCATGATCTCGCTTCGCTCTGCGCTCAGCCTACCCCGGGCGTTCTGCTGTGCCTGATGCACCGAATCGACCATCACGATCGAGGCGTTCACCACGACGCCCGCGAGACCGATCGTCCCGATCAGCGGCAGCAGCGAGAAGTTCATCCCGTGCAGCCAGAAGGTGAGCGCCACGAAGAGAGCCGCGAAGGGGACGACGGCGACCACGAAGAAGGCCTCGAGGAACGATCCCAACATGATCGCGATCACCGCCGCGATCCCGAGCACGACCACGATCGCCACGAAGCCCAGATCCCCGGTCGCCCGTCGCGACTGGATCACCTCACCTCCGAGCTCGATCTCGAGATCCTCCCGACCCACATGAAGCGGCATGAACTCACGCTCGACCCGCTGCGCGATCGTGGTGCTCGTATGACCGCCGTCGGGAGAGAGGCCCGCCGTCACCGTCGCCACCCGTCGACCGTTGCGATGGCGGATCGCCGCGAGCGCCGGGCTCTCGACCGGATCGACCACGTCCCGCAGCAGCACCAGCTCCCCGCTTCGATTGCGCACCGGCGCCTCGAGCAGCGACTCGAGGGAGCGGCGGGAGGCGGGCTCGTAGATCACCCGGATCTCGGTGGTCTCGTCGAGATCGCGGATCTCCGAGGCGACGATCCCGTAGAAGGCCGCTTTCAGCGTGAGCCCGAGGTCCTTCGCGTCGAGCCCACGTCGGGCCAGCGCCTCGACGTCCGGATTGAGATCGATCTGCCGGACGCCCGGACGTTCGTCCACACTGATGTCCACGACTCCCCCGATCCCTTCGAGGAACTGGGCGAGGGCGAGCGCCGTCTGCCGACGCAGGACGTCGTCGTTGGAGAGGACGTAGATCTTCACCGGATTCAGCCCCGGCGGGCCGTCGACCTCGGCTTCGTAGACGACCTTCGCGTCCAGCGGAACCCTCAGACGGGGACGGAGATGCTCGATCCACTCGGCGGAGTTTCGTTCTTTCTGGTCGGGCCGCAGATGCGCCGTCACGAGCCCCTCGTTCTCGGCGGAGCCGTACTCCCGATCGAAGGCCTGAGGCTCCTGATGACCCACCCGCGAGGTGACCGCCAGCAGATCCGCCCCCATCTGCCCCGGGAGCTGGATCTGGATCGCATCGACCACCGCCTGGGTCTGCTCGATCGGGGTTCCGGGCGGGAGCGTGACCTTGATCGAGAAGCCCCGTGACGACTCCTGGGGAAAGAACTCGAACTCCATGCGCGGCACGATCAGCAGCGTGATCGAGACGAAGACGAGCGCGAAAAACGCGATGACCTTGCCACGATGGGGAAGGAGGAGCCGCAGCGCACGGCGGTAGAGATCTTCGAGTCGCAGCACGAAGGCCCGCTTCGGCCGGGGCGACGCGTCCCCGCGCACCATCGACATATGCGGCGGCAACATCACGAAGGATTCGATGAGCGACAACACCAGGGCGATGGAGACCACGGCCGGGATCTGCCAGATGATCTTGGCGGGCATCCCTCCGATCGCGAGCATCGGCGCGAAGGCGAGCAGGGTCGTCACCGCCGAGGCAAAGACCGGCCGCGCCACCGTCATCGTGCCGGCAATCGCCGCCTCGGCCGGGGGAAGCCCGTCCTGTCTCCGGAGCAGGATCTTCTCGGCGACGACGACCGCATCGTCGACCAGCATGCCGAGCACGATCACGAAGGCGATGGTCGAGACGAAATTGATCGTCATCCCGACCAGGGGCATCACGGCCACGACGCCGAGAATGACGATCGGGACGCCGACACAGACCCAGATCGCCGCCGAAGGCGCCAAGAAGAGGAAGACGATGCCCGCGACCAGCACGATACCCATCAGGCCGTTGCTCGCGATCACCTCCAATCGGTTGCTCATCTCGAAGGAGCGATCGTTGACGATGGCAGTCTTCACGCCGGGCGGAAGCTCGACGCTCGCCAGGGCCCGACCGATCGCCTCCCGGGTACGGATCGTATCGGCGTCCGCCTTCTTCACGGCGATCACCGAGATGCCCGGCTCGCCGTTCGTCCCGGCGAGCAGCCCCACGTCCTCGCGGTCGAGCTCCAGACGCGCGACGTCGCGGACCCGCAGCGGTCCCTCGTCCTGGAAGCGCAGGATCACGCCCCCGACCGCGAAGGGATCCTCGAAGCGTCCCCACATCACGACCTGACGGCGGGCCTCGGCGCTCTCGAGAACACCCCCCGTCTCCGAAACGTTGCGACGCTCGATCGCGTCCACGATCTCGAGCAGCGTCACGCCATGCGCCCGACTCGCCGCCGGGTCGACCAGCACCCGCAGCTCGGGGTCCGGCAGCCCGACCAGTCTCACCTCGCCCACACCCTCGGCCCGGAGCACGGCCCGCTCGATCGCCCTTGCGGCCCCCGGCAGCCGCGCCTTCGCTCCCGAGATCGCGATCTCGAGGATGGGCTGCTTCGAAGGGTCGAGCAGGAATACCGTCGGCGAGTCGCGCATCTCCTCCGGAAAATCGTTGATCGAGTCGATCGCGTTCCGGATGTCGCGTTCCTTGGCGAGGATGTCCTCGTCCGGCGTATCGTCGTCGAGCTCGATCTCGGTCACACTGCGGTTGTCCGTAATGACCGTCGTGAAGCTCTCGAGACCGTCGATGTCGCGGAGCTCGTCCTCGATCGGAATCGTGAGCTTCGTCTCGACGTCCCGCGCCGACGCTCCGGGCAGGGTCGCCGTGACGATGAAGCGCGGAAGCGTCGCCTCTGGAAAGCCCTCGACCTTCGCGCGCAGCAGCGTCCCGACCCCGAGCACCACCACGGCCAGGGTGAGCACGTTCACGAGCAGATGCCGCTCGACGAAGAAGCGGACGATCCGCTCCAAGACGCGCTACTCCCCGTCGGCCGCAGAGCGGCGGGGACGTGCCCGCGACGACGTCGCGACAGGCTCTGCCGATGCCGACGGCGAGGCCGATGCCGACGAGCGCTCCACCGGCGACAGGTCGCCATCGACCACGACCCGCGAGCCGTCCTCGAGAGCGAACTGACCGTCGACGACGACCTCGTCTCCGTCCTCGAGGCCCGCGAGGATCTCGATCCACTGTCCGTCGTTGCGGCCGGTCCGGACTTCGCGGGATCGGGCCACACTTCTCCCCTTCTCGGTCTGCACGACGAAGGCCTCGGAGCGACCGTCGCGACGGAGGAGTGCGGCGCGCGGCGCCATCAGCACGTCCTCCTGATTCGGATCGGGCAGGTCGATCCGCGCGACGAGTCCATCCCGCATCAGGCCTTTCGCATCCTCCAGCCAGAGCTCGATCGAATAGGTTCCGTCGGAAGCGTTTGCGACGCGCCCGACACTCACGAGGGTCGCTTCGAAGCTCTGCCCCCCGAGCGCCGCGAAGTGGACCTGCGCGCTCAGTCCGGGGACGAGGCGGTTCGCTTCATCCGCCGTGACCCCGGCGAAGATACGGACGCGGGAGAGGTCGACGAGCGTCGCCACCGACGTCCCTGGCACGACGTAGTCGCCGACATCGACGGCGATCGAGTCGACCCGCCCGGCGAAGGGCGCCCGGATCCGCGTATCCTCCAGATCGCGTTGGGCCGCGTCCCGCGCGACCCGGGCCAGCGCGAGATCGTCGCGAGCGCGATCGACGGCGTGCTGCAGCTCGTCGCGCCGCTGCTCGCTGAGGACGGATTGGCGGATCAGTCGCTCGCCACGGGCCAGCTCTCGCTCCGCATGGGCCAGCACCGTCTCGGCCGCCTCGACCGAGGCGACGGCTCGTCGCAGCTCGAGCTCCTGTCGCGAGGACTCGAGCTCGAGGATCGGGTCGTCCTTCTCGACCGCAGCCCCGGCCTCCACGAGTCGGTCCTCGACGCGTCCCGTCGTCTCGGCGGTCAGACTCGCGCGGTGGAATGCGCGCACGGTCCCGGTCACGCGCTCGAGATCCGACAACCGCGCGCGCCGGACGGGCTCGGTCCGCACGCGCAAGAGGGCTTCTGGAGCGGCGACCAGCGCGAGATCGCGCGCGCCGGTCGACTCCGCCTCCGAGCCGCCGCAGCCGAGGGGCGCCCCGAAGAGCGCCAGCGCCGCGAGCATCCCGAGGACCCGTCCCGCCGTTCCACGTCCCACGCGGCTCATCGACGCGGCCCCCCATCGGCGGGCGGGTCCGGATCCGCCCGAACGCCCCGATCCAGCAGCTGCCGGTTGTGCTCGATCAGTCGCAGCACGCCCTCCCCGTCCAGCTCGATGCCCAGCCCGTCGCCCACGACCGGCAGCGCGAGGAACGGAAAGGCGGTGAGGCTCGCGATCGAGATCGCGAGCCAGCGGGCATCGAGATCCACGCGCAGCCGGCCGCGGGCCTGCTCCTCCTCGATCCAGCGCACGATGATCGGGACCGGGCCGCGGCGGAGCCGCTCGGCCGCCCGCTCCCGCATTCCGGTATCCCCCGCAAACAGGATGTCCCGGGCGATCAGCTTCGGCAGCCAGGGATCTGCGGCCAGCGCCTTCGCGTGAATCCGGATCAGCTCGTCGAGCCGATCCCCCGCGCCGGACATGGGGGCGGACAGGCGGGCCGCCTCCGGCTTAGCGTCCGGCTCGGCCAGCTCGTCTGGCTGATGCTCCGTTCCCGGCTCCAGCAGCGCGCGGACCTGCTCAGTCACACGCTCGAAGGCCCGCTCGAACATGGCCTCGTGCAGGCCTTCCCGGTCGCCGAAGTAGTAGGCGATCATGCCGGGACTCACCTCGGCGCGGGCGGCGATCTCCCGCAGTCCGCAGGCGTCGAAGCCGCACTCGACGGCGAGCGCGGTCGCGGCGTCGATCAGACGCTCGCGGACCTCGGCACCTTCGCTCTCCTCGAGACGCGGGCGGCCCGGACGGCGGAGGCGGGCTTCTTTCGCGGGCAGGCCCGGCATGGCGCTTTCGCACTCCCACTGGATCGCAGCTCGAATTAATCGAACGTTCGATTAATTATACATCGGTGGACCAGAAGCTGCCTTGAGCCCCGAGAGCGGACTCCAGGGCGATTTCAGCGGCCGGGAGCGGGAGTGCGGTCCCCTCGGCTCGGCCGCCGGATCCGCCGGATCTCGTCGCTCCGAGGAGCCGGTCGGGTCCGGAACGAGAGCAGGGGCAGACTGTCCCGCAGCACCGGATCCCGCGCGACCCGCTCCCGCAAGGCGGCCCCGGTCAGACCGGCCGGGGCACCGACGAGCACCTGATTGTCGTACTCCTCGACCTCGATCGAGACCTGTGCCGGGAAGTGCGCCCAGAGCGCGCGGGAGACCCGGGCGTGCTCGTCGAGGGTGTTGCTCACGAGCAGACCGCCGCGCGCCAGCCGACGCCGCGCCAGGGCATGCCCCGGCTCCGGAAGCCAGTCCGGCTTGTGGACCGCGTCGCCGTGACCCACGAAAACGTCCTCCAGGATCGCGTCGTAGCGACCGCGATCCTGCCCGAGATCGTGCTCGAGAAAGGCCAGGGCGTCGGCGATTTCGACCCGCAGGTCGAGAGCGTCGAGCTCGAGCCGGGCCCGCGCCAATCGCACGACCTCCCGATCGAGCTCCACCCCGACGATCTCCGCCTCGGGCGCCAGCGCTCGGGCCAGCCGTGCCACCGAGCCGCCCCCCAACCCGAGGATCAGGATCCGGCGTCGCCGCGCCGGGGGCAGCCACAGGAGCGGCGCCGCGATCGCGTCCCAGACACAGCGGGTTGCGACCTCTCCCGGGCGATAGAAGGATGCGAAGGTCTCGTCGACCACCAGGGTGCGGGTGCCGCCCTCGTCCTCGACGCGCACGCGCGCTCTTTCCCCGACCGCGGCGCGTGCATAGGATCTCGTCATGTCCAGCCCCCTCTTCGATGGTCTGCCGCCGCTCTCCGGCGACGACGAGGAAGCTGCGCGCATCATCCGGATCGCCCTGCCCGTCCCCATCGATCGACTCTTCGACTATCGACTCCCAGATCGGCTCCCCACCCGAGAGCCGCTCGCGGTCGCGCCAGGGATGCGTGTGCGCGTGCCCTTCGGCGGCCAGCCGCTGACGGGCCTCGTCGTGCCCAACGACCTCTCGACGGCCGGGGAGGAGGCGGCGCCGGGAGCGGCCGCCGACGCTGGGACGGCCGCCGACGCAGCGTGCCCACGCAATGCCACCGCAGCGCGCCCTGCTCCCGCCCGTGCGCCCCGGGAGCTGGCCGAGATCGAGGCCGTGGTGGACGAGGAGCCCGTCGTCTCCGAAGCGATGATGCGAATCCTAGGCGATGCGGCGCGGGAGATCTTCTGTCCGATCGGATTGGCGCTGGCCCATGCGCTGCCCCCCGGCTCCGCTCCGCGGGTGGCCCGGCCCTGGGCGCTCACGCTTCGCGGCGAGCGCGCCCTCGCCCAGCGCGCCATGGCGGCCCACGCCCTGGGCGGCGAGGGACGACCGCTGCTCGAGCATCTCGCCGCGCGACCCGCGACCCGGGCCGCGCTGGCGCGCGCCTTTCCCCGGGTCGACGTCGACGCCCGGCTGGCGAGTCTCGCCCGGGACGGCCTGGTCGAGCGCCGGATCGAGCAACGGGGACCGCGCGCGCGGATCCCGCACGAACGCTTCGTGCGGCTCGCGTCCGGCCTCGACCTGCGCGATGCCTGTGATCGTCTGCTCGCCCGGGCCGATAAGCAGGCCGCGCTGCTGCGTCGGATCGCCGCCACCGCAGAGGGTCTCCCGACCCGAGCGCTCACCCGCGGCGACCCGGGCGCGGCGTCCCTGCTGCGCGCCCTCGACCGGCGGAGGCTCGTCGTCTTCGAGCAGCGGCCGCGGCTCGAGACCCCGAACGACTTCCTCGACGGCGGCGACGCGGTCGAGCTCACGGAGGATCAGACCCTCGCCCTGCGCCCGATCCGCGACGCCATCAAGCGTCAGGTGGCCGAGACCTTCCTGCTGCACGGGGTCACCGGCAGCGGCAAGACCGAGGTCTACCTGCGCGCCCTCGCCGAGACCCGCGCCGCCGGACGCCAGGCGCTGGTGCTGGTTCCCGAGATCACCCTCACCCACCAGATCGTGGCCCGCGTGCGCGCCCGCTTCGGCGATCAGGTCGCGATCCTGCACAGCGGCCTCAAGCCCGGCGAGCGCCTCGCCCAATGGGAGCGGCTGCGAACGGGACAGACCGCGATCGCGATCGGCGCCCGCAGCGCCCTCTTCGCCCCGCTCGAGTCACTCGGCCTGATCGTGATCGACGAGGAGCACGACGGCGCCTACAAGAACGACGAGGGCTTCCGCTATCACACCCGGGAGCTGGCCGAGCGGATCGCCCACCAGGCCGCCTGCCCGCTGATCCTGGGCTCGGCGACGCCCTCGCTCGAGACTCGCCACCGCGCCGATCGCGGCGAGATCGCACGTCTGTCGCTG
>CAYWGW010000003.1:0-1113 GCA_964457385.1 uncultured Spirochaetaceae bacterium | reverse complement strand
GGCGGTCGGCCACTGCCGGCGGTCGAGATCGTCGATCTCGCCAAGGAGAAGGAGCGCAATCCGCGCGGTCGCAAGGCGATCCTGTCGCGGCCCCTGCGCCGGGCGATCGCGGAGGCGCTGGCGGCGGGCGGCCAGACGATCCTCTTCCTCAACCGCCGCGGCTTCTCGACGCGCATCTTCTGCTTCCAATGCGGCCATGCGGAGCGCTGCGACGATTGCGACGTGGCGCTCGTCTATCACGCCACGGAGAATCAGCTGCGCTGCCACTACTGCGATCTCGTCCGCGACGTTCCGGAACGATGCGGCGGCTGCGGCGACCCCGAGACGGCCCTGCTCGGGGTCGGCACGGAGCGGCTCGAGGAGGAGACCCGCGCGCTCTTTCCCGCGGCGCGAACGATGCGTCTCGACCGGGACGTCGCCGCGCGCCGGGGCTACACGGAAAAGGTTCTCCGTGCCCTCGAGCACGCCGAGGTCGACATCGTGATCGGCACCCAGATGGTCGCCAAGGGACACGACTTCCCGGGCGTGCAGCTCGTCGGCGTCGTGGCCGCCGACCTCGGCTTGCATCTACCGGATTTCCGCGCCGCCGAGCGCACCTTCCAGCTGCTCACCCAGGTGGCCGGTCGCGCCGGACGCGCCCAGCGCCCGGGCCGCGTCGTGGTCCAGACCTTCGTGCCCGACCATTATGCGATCGCGCCCGTCGCCAGCCACGACTTCGAGGGCTTCTATCGCGAGGAGATCCGCCACCGCGAGTCGCTGGGCTACCCGCCCTTCGGCCTGCTCACCCGCATCGTCGTCCACGGCGAGGACGAGGCGGAGACGCGCGAGGCAGCGGAGCGGCTGGCCGAGGCCGCGCGCGCCGAGCTCGCTCCCCACCCGCCCGCACAGTCGGGGACACCGACGCGCCCGGGCCCGGCACCGGGGCTCGAGATCCTCGGCCCGGCCCCGGCGCCGATCGCGCGGCTGCGCGGACGCTTCCGCTTCATGCTGCTGCTGAAGGGCTCGGACGCCGCGCTCCTGCGTCGCGTCACCGAACGCCTGCTGGAGGCGACGCACGCCCTGCCCCGCAGCGTCCAGTTCGCGCTGGACGCGCGCCCCTTCAACATGCTGTAG
>CAYWGW010000002.1:66803-72811 GCA_964457385.1 uncultured Spirochaetaceae bacterium | reverse complement strand
TCCATCCCGACCCCACGACCGCTGGTCTCGCTCACCTCCGCTCGGGTCGAGAACCCGGGCTCGAAGACGAGCGCCAACAGCTCCTTGGTCGAGAGCGTCTCCTCCGCTCCGATCAGCCCCCGAGCCAGAGCCTTCTCCCGGATCGCGCCCACATCCATCCCACGTCCATCGTCCTCGACCTCGATCACCACGTGATTGCCGCGCTGGATGCCCCGGATCGAGATCCGTCCCTGGGACGACTTGCCCATCCGTCGGCGTTCCTCCGCCGGCTCGATCGCGTGATCGAAAGCATTCCGGACGATGTGAACCAGGGGGTCGACGAGCTTCTCGACGATCAGCTTGTCGAGCTCGGTATCCGAGCCCTCGACATCGAGGGCCACCTCCTTGTCGAGATCGCGACGAAGTCGACGGACGACGCGCGAGAGCTTCTCGAAGATCTGACGGAGAGGCACCATCCGCACGTCGAGCACGCCCGACTGCAGGTCCTTCAGCTTGCGATCGAGTGTCCTGTGCGTCTTGACGAGGTCGCTCCCGATCTTCGACGTCTGGGGATCGGCCAGTAGTCGCTGCGCCACGCTGGCGATCGCGTTGCGTTGAATCACCAGCTCGCCGACGAGGTTCATCAGCTCGTCGAGCTTGCGGATGTCGACACGTACCGTGTCCCCCATGGAACGGAGCGAATCGAGATCCGGATGAGAGATCGCTGCAGCGGGCTCGGCACTCGGGGCGGCGGCCGGTCGATCCCCATCCAGGCCGGCCATGCCGGTCGATGATGATTCCGGTGCCTCGACGCGGGTTCCCGGATTCCTGGACTCCGGGTCCGCCGCCTGCCCGCCTCCCTCCGACCGATGCACCGGCTCGCTACTCAGGGACGGAATCGCATGCACGTCGGATCCCGGAAGATCGAGCCGGGTGCAGAGCTGTTCGGGAGACAGCTCGGAGGCCACCAGCAGCGAGAAGCGAAGCTGGCTCTCGGGTGCATCACCGGGCGACGGGAGCGTCGAGATGACTTCACCGACCTCACGAACCGCAGAGGAGAGCTCCGACAGTCCTTCCTCGAACATCGCAATCTCGAAGTTCGAGTCGACCATCGCGATCGATCGGCCTCGGCGAAGGTTCTCCCGCAGCCGGTGTTCTTCGTACTCCGTCAACGCACGCAGCAACGAGGGCTCGATGGAGAGCGCGTCGAGCGCGTCGGCCGGCTCCGCCGCGGGGGCCCGGACGGCATCGTCGATGCGAGCGACGAACTCGTGCACGGCCTCCATGTCGTCGGAACCCGCAGTCTCTCCGTCCCCACCCTCGGCCTCGTTCATCATCGAACCGAGCAGCGCCAGGCCGTCGTCGAGCAGGTCGACGGCGGGCGAGCCGGTCGGGATGCGACCCAGGCGGAGGCCGTCCAGGATGTCTTCGAGATGATGAGCGAGCTCGCCGATCGCCTCGAGCCCGAACATGCCCGCAAGCCCTTTCAGGGAGTGGGCGGAGCGGAAGATCCGGTTGACCAGATCGGGGTCCACCTCACGATCTCCGCCCCGCTGATCCTGGAGATCGCTCAGATCCTCCGCCATCCGCTCGAGGATCTCTTCGGCCTCGGAGACGAACTCGCGCTGCTCCTTGCGCTGGTCCTTGCGCTGCTTCGCGCTGCCTTGCTTGCCGCACTTCGACTTGGGTCGGGCCTTCGAGGCAGCAGTCGCCTCGCCCTTCTTGCCGGCGCGTCGGGCGGGCATGCCGGCCTAACCTTCCGCGCGGGCGGCCGCGAGCAGATCCGTCACCACCTGACGAAGAGCCTCGGGATCGAATGGTTTCACGAGGTAGGCGTCTGCTCCGAGTCTCAGGCCCTTGTCCCGATCCCGATCCGAGCCTTCGGTGGAGACGATCACGAGCGGAATCGAAGCATACTTTCCGTTGTTCTTGATGAAGGAGACCAGCTCCAACCCGTTGATGTCGGGCATGTTGATGTCGGTCACCACGAGATCGAAGGATTCCCGGGGAAGAAACCGCAGTGCCTCGAAGCCGCTCTCGGCTTCCACGATCTTGACCGGCGTGTCGAGATCTTCGAGACTCGAAGCCAGGAGCGATCTCATCGTCGGCGAATCTTCCACGATCAGGATACGCTGCAAAATCGCTGTCCTCTTCCCGGATCCGGACTCGACCGGATGGAAACCCGCTCCCCTCGAACGCTCTTCATATCGGCCACTCATCCCGCGTCTTGAGATACGCGAGGCACTTCAGCCGCTTCGCCTCGGACGGCCCGAGGGCTTTCAGCCCCTCCGCCGATCCCCTGACCCGGTCTATGAATTCGGGGCGGAGCCATCCTCCTCCTCGGCCAATGCACGCTCGAGCGCGGCGCGATCGAGGGCGAGACCCGCGTGATGGAGCACGACCTCGAGGCCGCTCGTATCCGGCATCCGGTTGCCGTCTTCCAGAGCCTCCACACCGCAGACCAGAGCGATCACCGAGCCGCCGCTCTCGATCGGTCCCAGATACGCGAGACGTGCCCCGTCCAGACCGAGATGGGCGAGCAACGTCCGGTCACCCGCCTTCGCCGGGGCTCCCTGCGTCGAACGACGGGTCGAGAGAACCCGACCGACCCAGCCGTCCTGCAGCTTCGCCAGACTGATGGCCGCACCGACCCCACCCGGCCCGTCCAGCGCCGGCAGTGCTCTGCCCGCGAGCAGCAGAATCTGCTGATCACGCACCAGCAGGACGGCGACGCGGGAGAACAGCTCCGCCGCATACTCGATCACGACAGGCAGGATCGTCCCTCGCGAGGACGCCTCTCGCAGCCGATCCGTGACCTCCCTCAGCTGAGCAAGGCCGGCTGCATCCGCCGGGCCTGCGCCCGAATTCGATCGCGCAGGCATGGTCTGCCCGGGGGTCCCGAGCATGCGCGCAAGCGTGTCGGAGAAGGCCCGGGCCTCGGGATCATCCCTTCGCTCCGTTCCGACTCGGAGGTTCCGCCGTGCAGGCCGCGCGATCAGCGCATCGAGCCCGTTCGGCGCGGCGGCCTCCGGGCCCGTCACATCCCTGAGACCAAGCACTCGGAGCCCTGGCGCCTGGAGCTTCAACCGCTTCACGAAATCGCCCAACCCGTGGATTCCCGAGAGCGGATCGACCTCCGTCGCGGTCGAGATCAAAACCACCGGGCGCTCTCCCCGAACCACGTACTGGCGAATCCGCGAGAGACCCTGCTCCGCCTGCTGGAAGAGATGGACGCGCGCAAATTCGTCACGAACGACCCCCTTCACCCACTCGAGAACCGCGACGTCGGGCTCGATCACGACGATCGGCTCGGGACGGACGACGCACGTCTCGTCGGCGCTTCCCGGCACCTCGGCGTGACTCGGCACGTCGGCAATGCCGGCCAGCGCGTGCCCCCCCGTCCACTCCGGCCCCACAGACTCGCCCGACTCCTCCAGCAGCGGCGCCGCTTCGAGGATGACCTCATCGATGGGATCCTGCCCGGCCAGCACCGTCTCCACGACGACGTCGACCGCCTCGAGTTCGGTCGCATCGCTCGAGAACGGCTGGGACGCCGGCATGGGGACCTCCGCGACCTCCAGGGTGCCCTCCTCGAGATCCGCTTCGTCCGATGCGGGTGCGGAAGCGGACGCCGTCTCGCTCGGCGCCACGCCGAACATTTCCTCGGCACTGAGGTCCAGGTCCAGCGCATCGGGCTCGACCGCATTCCCGGCCGAGGGCTCTCTGGCGCGCTCGTCCCGAAGACGCATGCCCTCCATCGAGAGATACTGCGCGTTGAGTCCGGTCGCGAGGTTGAGCTGAGGATCCTCGGGATGCATCTCCGAACGCACGTCGAAGCTGAAGTCGCCTTTCTGCCAGACGAACATCTCGAGAATGGCGGCCTCGATCGCCTCTCGTACGAGAGCGTCGATGCGCTCGCGGCCGAGCTCCGTCTCGCGAGCCAGGGTCGCCTCGAGCGAGGCTCCCCGAGCCGACGCCAACGCCGCAGCGGCGTCGAAATCATCGGCCTCGATGAACTCGCCGCCGACCAGGATCCCACGCAGATCGTCGCTGCGACCCTTGACACAGGCCCCCTTGACGAGCCCGTCCCGGAATACGATTCGACCTGTTCCCTGACCACTCTGGAGGACGAGCACACCGGACTTCTGCGACAGACTGATGATCTGCAGGATGTCGCCGAGGCTCAGATCCTCGAGATTGCCGACCAGGCTCATGCCGCCCTCCACGATCCCGCCCGCGGCGTTCACGCGTAAGCCAATCCAATGACGAACGGGAATCGACGGGTTCGCCCGCCCTCTTCAATCGGCTTGCCTGGGTGGGACTTGACCCGGGGCCGCCATCCCGCCTGGATCGCGCGGGATTGCGTCGGGTCACGAATCTTCGGGGCCCGAGGGGGAAGAACGCGCTTCCTCTCGAGTCAGTCCGCGATCGGGTCGGCCGAGGGAATCCGGATCTCGACCTCGTCTTCGCCCCCGCCTCGACTCGCCTCCCGGAGCGCCCGACCGACTCCCGACAGTTCGCGGGCCCGAACGCAGAGACGAATCTGGATCGGCTGCACGCGCGACGCCGCTCCCTCCTCGCCCCCAAGCTCCCGGGCGAGGCGACCCAGCCCCGCCGCCAGCGCAGGGGCATGGCGAGAGACGTCGTCCGGGGCCACGCCGAGAGGAGACAATCCGATCCGCCGACAGCCGAGCCGAAGACATCGCTGGACAGCCGCGTGGATCTCGTCTCCGACACGGGGTCCATCGAAGCCCCCGCGCTCGCCGAGCCCGAGGAGCAGCAGCCGCGGTGCGCGCAAGGCTCGACCACAACCCATCAGCAAGGCCTCGCCCCGAAGGCCTGAGAGATCGCCTGCCACGATCCGACGGGAGAGCCCGCCGCAGAGCCGCCAATCCGCACGCCCGGCGCCGCCTCGCAGGGGCCGCTCGTCGCTGAAGAAGCCGGCGACCACGATTTCGCTGTCGACCCGTTCGAGGGGCTCCGGCGTGAGCTCGACGACGATCGCCCCGCTCATGCGGCACGCACCTCGCGCGCGACGGCGTCGAGCACGCCGTTGACGAAGGCTGGAGAGCTTTCGCTGCCGAAACGACGAGCCAGATCGACCGCTTCATCGATCACGACGGCCACCGGCGTCGACGTCCGCTGGAGCTCGTGGACCGCCAGCCGCAGCACGTTGCGATCGACGGCCGCCATTCGCGAAACGCGCCAGTTGCGCGCGTGCAGCCCGATCAGCGCGTCGATCTCATCGCGCCGTGCCGCCACCGCAGTAGCCAGATCCCGGGCGAAGCCGATGGCGCTCGCCGGGACGTCGAAGTGCTTCACGATCCGATCGAAGGCCCGTCCGCAGGAGGCCACCGGATCCGGCTCCTTCCCCACCATCCCGGAACCGACATCCTCCTCGTCGTCAGCCTCCGCCTCATCCCCTTGCGAAGACGGCTCGGCTGCCAGATCGATCGCGTAGAGCACCTGTAGGGCGACCTCTCGGGCACGATGACGACCGCCCGCTCGGGGTGCTCCGCTGGAGCTGTCGGTTCTCGCGTCGATCACGGTCACGAAGCGACCCCCCGAGTGGCGAGCGCCGCGACGAGCGTGCCGCCCAGCAGACGCGCCATCTCGACCGCTGCCAGCGCCACATCGCCTCCTTTGTTCCCTTCGCAGCCTCCGGCCCGCGCCAATGCCTGATCGATGTCGTCGGTCGTGAGAACCCCGAAACCGATCGGCACCTTCGAACGCTGCATGATTGCGCGGAGTCCGTCGGTCACGCCACGGCAGACGTAGTCGAAGTGCGGCGTCCCACCCCGGATCACGGAGCCCAGGGTCACGATGGCATCGAAGCGCCCACTCTCGGCGAGCACCCGCGCTGCCTGGGGAATCTCGAACGCCCCGGGCACCCAGAAGAGCTCGAGATCCCCGGCTGCCAGGCCGTGGCTGAGCAACGCCTCACGAGCGCCCTCGACGAGACGGATCGAGATCAGATGGTTGAATCGCGAGACGACCAGCGCGACCCGAAGTCCGGTCGCGTCGATCGA
>CAYWGW010000002.1:0-66703 GCA_964457385.1 uncultured Spirochaetaceae bacterium | reverse complement strand
GCCCCGCCGGCCCACGACCACGGACTCGAGCGCGATCCGGTCCGCGAGCGAGCCCAGGGCAAGTGGACCCAGGGCGGGCCGACCGTCACCGCCGATCAGGCTCGGTGCAATCAGCCAGTGTATCTCGTCCACCAGCCCGGCACGCAGCAACGCTGCGGCGAGCTGCCCGCCGCCCTCGACGAGCACCGTCGTCAGCCCCTCGACGGCCAGGCGCTCACAGGCGATCGCGAGATCGATCCGCCCCCCGGCCACCGCCGGAATCGCCAGCACACGCTCGGCGCGCGCGCGCGCGCGCGCAATCCCCTTCGCGCCCTCGCGACAGAGCACCCAGGTCCGCGTATCCCCGGGCGGCTGGTAGAGGCGCGCCGTCGGCGGCACCCGCAACCGTCCGTCGAGCAGCACCCGGATCGGTCGTCGGACGACCTTCTCTCCGCGTCGTGCGGTCAGCTCGGGATCGTCCGCCAGGGCCGTCTGGGAGCCGACGAGCACCGCATCGGTGCGCGCTCGCAATCGATGCACCAGGGCTCGGGCGGAGGGCCCCGTGATCCAGCGAGACTCCCCGTCCGCCAGCGCGATCCGACCATCGAGTGTGCTCGCGAGCTTCAGGGTCACCCAGGGTCGCCCCCGTTCATGGACCGAGAGGAAGCCCCGATGTCGATCGCGACACTCGGCCTCGAGCAACCCCCGCACGACCTCCACGCCCCGGCGCCTCAGGAATCGGAAGCCGCGGCCGGCCACGCCCGGATGCGGATCGCGACAGCCTGCCACGACACGACCGATGCCGGCCTCGCAGATCGCTGCCGTGCAGGGTCCGGTGCGTCCCTGGAAGTGGCAGGGCTCGAGGGTGACGGCGAGCGAGGCCCCTTGCAGGGCCCGGTCACCGTATCGCCGACGTGCCTGGGAAAGGGCCACGATCTCGGCGTGGGGACCACCGGGAGGGCGGGTCGTGCCGCGACCGAGAATGCGGTCGCCGCGGTAGACCACGGCACCGACGCTGGGGTTTGGATGGGTCCGGCCCTCACCCCGGGCCGCCAGACGCAGGGCTTCGCGCAGCATCCGCTGGTCCCGGGCGTGATCCTGCGAATGATCCTGGCCGCTTCGCTGGCTCACCGCTCCACACTCGACGATCGCAGCGTCGCCGGCTCGGGTGTCGACTCGGGTGTCGACTCGCGCTTCTCCTCCCGATGAGCGGGTCGGGCGGGATCGGGAAGCTCCGAGAAGAAGGCCGCGTAGTCGTTGGGGCTGCTGAAATCGAGGAAGACGGAGGCGAAACGGACGGCAGCCAGCACGTCGATGGCCGAGAGCTCCTCGAGCACGCGACGCCCGATGGATTCGCTCGTCACCTCACGTTCGCCCGATTCCTGGAGGGCCCGCTCGATCCGATCGACCAGCCGCTCGACCGCTTCCGTCGAGACCGGCCGCTTCACGCAGGCGTGCTCGATCCCGCGTAGGAGCTTTCGGCGATCGTATTCCTCCCGCCGCTCATCTGCCTTGATGATCCGCGGCAACACCTCCTCGACACGCTCACGGGTCGTGAATCGTCGGCCGCATTCGTCGCATTCCCGACGTCGTCGGATCTCTGTGCCGTCGCGGGCGAGACGGGAATCGATGACGCGATTTCCGTCGTCGCCGCAGAAGGGACACTGCACGGGTCAGTCCGACTCGACCCAGCGGTCCGGATAGAGCGGGAAACGGCGGCAGAGCTCGGCAACCTCGTCGCGGATGGCATCGAGAGTCTCGACGTCTCCAGGCCGCTCGAGCACACGAGAGAGAAAATCGCCGATCTGGGCCATCTCCGCCTCGCGCATCCCGCGCGTGGTGACGGCCGGCGTTCCGATCCGCACGCCGGAGGTGATCATGGGCTTACGCGGGTCGAAGGGGACCATGTTCTTGTTGGCCGTGATGCCGGCCCGATCGAGCGCGATCTGCGCGGCCTTGCCGGTCGTATCCCGACCAACGAGGGAGAGCAGAAAGAGGTGATTGTCGGTGCCGCCCGAGACGATCTTGAAGTCGCGACCCTGGACGGCAGCGGCCAGGGCCTTGGCGTTGGCGACGATCTGCTCGCAGTAGGCCCGGAACTCGGGCGACAGCGCTTCCTGAAACGCCACAGCCTTACCCGCGACCACGTGCATAAGCGGCCCGCCCTGCAACCCGGGAAAGATCGCGCTGTCGATCTTCTTCGCGAATGGCTCGTCGCAGAGGATCAGACCGCCGCGCGGCCCGCGCAGGGTCTTGTGGGTCGTCGTCGTCACTACGTGGGCCTGCCCGACCGGAGTCGGATGCACACCGGCGGCCACCAGTCCCGAGATATGGGCGATGTCGGCGAAGAGGACCGCGCCCACCTCGTCCGCGATCTCCCGAAACGCCGCAAAGTCGATCGTGCGGGAGTAGGCGGTCGCACCGCATTGGATCATCTTCGGACGGTGCTCGAGGGCCAGGTCACGGAGCTGATCGAGATCGATGCGCTCGTCCTTCTCGGAGACGCCGTACGGCACGATCCGATACTGCTTGCCCGAGAAGTTGACGGGGCTGCCATGGGTCAGATGACCGCCGTGATCCAGGTTCATCGCGAGCACCGTATCGCCGAGCTCGAGCAGGGCCTGGTAGACCGCGGCATTGGCCTGGGAGCCCGAGTGGGGCTGGACGTTCGCGTGAGCCGTGCCGAAGAGAGCCTTCGCCCGCTCGATCGCGAGTCGCTCGACCTCGTCGACCTCCTCGCAGCCCCCGTAGTAGCGTCGTCCTGGATACCCCTCGGCGTACTTGTTGGTCAGCACGGAGCCGACCGCCTCGAGAACGGCTTCGGAGACGAAGTTCTCAGACGCGATCAGCTCGAGAGAGAGTGCCTGACGCCGGCCCTCGCGTCGGACGAGCTTCGCGATCTCGGGGTCCGTCCGGTCGAGATGAGGCGTGATGGTATGGCTCATGGGTGTCTCTCTCCTGTCGTCGCGTGTCGCGTGTCGCGTTGCGTGGTCGCGTGGTCCGGTCGCGGCGTCGGCCCTCGCAGCCCGCTCTCACCGGAAGCCCTCGAAGGCCGCTCGATACGTCCTTTCGTTCTCCCATCCTTCCGCCCGTCGCTCTTACGCCCGTCCATCTCCAGCCTCGAGATGAACGGCCTGACGACCGGAATCTACCGGGGAGCATTGCGCGCGAGCGGCTGGCACGTCGACCGGACCATAGCGGCCGGCGTGGCCGCCCGTCGCCGCGATCGACGAGGGGTTGGTCCAGCCGATACCGAGGCTTCGGTGGATCCCACGGAGATCCAGGTCAGCCGTCGACGCGCTCTTTGAGGTAGTCGATGGCATCGCCGATCGTCTGCATCTTCTCCGCATCGTCGTCGGGAATCTCGATGTCGAAGGTCTCCTCGAGCGTCATGACCAGCTCGACGATATCCAACGAATCGGCGCCAAGATCATCGATGAAGGACGCTCCTGCGACCGCCTCCTCCTTCGACACACCCAACTGCTCGACGATGAGATCGGTGACACGCGCTTCCAAAGACATAGCTGGACGTCCTCCACGACTCGGCCCTGACGGGATCCAGAAAAGGCTAGCGCCGTACCCCCCGTACGGCGATGGCCGCGCGAGCTTCAGGTCGAGCTCGCTTCCTCATTCGTTCCGACGAGGTCCTTGTCCGACCCCTGGACGAGAAAATCGTGCACCTCGGTCAGATCCGCTCGAGACGCAAAGCTCGCTCGCCCGGCGCGGCGATCGATGCGCGCGATCAAGCCACCGAGGATGCGACCGGGGCCAATCTCGAGAAAGTGATCCACACCGAGCGCCTTCATGCGTAGGATCATCTCCGTGAATCGCACGGGTGCCGTCACCTGTCGCGTCAACAGCCCGGGGATCCTGGCCGCCTCCACATTCGGCTCGGCTTCGACGTTGGTCACGACGGCGGGCGAAGCATCGCTCCAACGCAGGCGATCCAGCTCGAACTCGAGCTTGGCGGCCGCCGGCTCCATCAGGGGACAGTGGAAGGGCGCAGAGACGGGAAGCGGGACGGTCCGTTTCGCGCCGAGTTCGCGCGCCCGGTTGCATGCGACCTCGACGGCAACGGCCTCCCCCGCGATGACCGTCTGCTGTGGGGAGTTGAAGTTGGCAGCAGTGACGACACGTTTGGTCTCTTCGCGAGCGCGCGCGCAGGCGGCTTCGACGATGTCGGGCCCGACACCCATCACGGCCGCCATCGCCCCCCGGCCCTCCGCGACCGCCTCCTGCATCAGTCGCCCGCGCAGATGGACCGTCCGGACGGCGTCCTCGAATCCGATGGATCCGGCCGCGACCAGTGCAGAGTACTCTCCCAGGCTATGTCCCCCGACGTAGGCGGGATCGAGGGGGCGGGGAGTCCCTTCCTCGAGCGCACGCAACAAGGCGATGCTCGTCGTCAGGATGGCCGGCTGCTGGATCTCCGTGCGCCGAAGATCCGCTTCGGGGCCCTCGAAGCAGAGACGAGCGAGTTCCATCTCCAACGCATCGTCTGCCGCGTCGAAGACGGCTCGCGCGGCCGCAGACGACTCGTAGACGTCGCGACCCATGCCCACTTCCTGCGAGCCCTGTCCTGGAAAAAGCAGTGCGAGCACCTGAACCGACTCTTCCTACTCTTCGTCGATCGCGAGGATCGTCCGGCCCTTGTAGGTACCACACTGGCCGCAGATCCGATGCGGAACCTTGGGTGCACCACATTGCGGACAGATGCTTGCCGCAGGCGAGGTAAGGGCATCATGGCTGCGTCGCTTGTCTCGGCGCGCCTTGGAAGTCTTGCGTTTCGGAACGGCCATTGGATTCGGCTCCCTCTATCTTTCTCTTCTCTAATCGCCATCTCCGATCGCTGGTCTCGCGATCGGGTGTCGCTGGTCTCGATCTGTCATTTCCGCTGGATTCTGTGTCGAGAATCGACGATCTCCGATCGATCGTCGACTCTGCCGGTCCGCGTTCCCATTCGCCCTCTCGATTCGTCCGTCCACCGACGGCGCGCTCAGTCCGGCCCGCGTCCGTCCTTCAATTTTGCCAGCACGGCGAAGGGGGAGCCGATCTTCTCATCCACGCAGTCACAGGGCCTCGAGGCCAGATCCGCCCCACAATGAGCACAGAGCCCCGGGCACTCCTCCCGGCACAAGGGCTGTACCGGCATCGCCAGCGCGATCAGCTCCCCGAAGAAATCGTCCAGACCGATGCGCGGCCCCCGAAACCAGCCCAACTCGAGATCCTCTCCGAGGCAGAGACCGCTCTCGGCGAGCCCGACCGCCCCCTCCGGATCCGCGGGCTCTCGGTTTCCGGCGGGCTCGAGCACCAGGCGGAAGTCCTCGAGAAGCGGCTCAGAATAGCGTTTGGCGCAGCGACTGCACTCGAGCCCGACCCGCCCCCTCAGCTGCCCCTCGAGCATGACGTCCTGGCGGACCCGGGCAGCCGACAGCTCGAAGTCGAAGGGCGCCTCGACCGCGCAGTCCCCGGTTCCCACCGAAGCGTCTCGAGCGGCCCACCATTCGGCCGACGCACGGAAGCTGAACTCCTCGGGCGTCTCGCCGAGACGTTCGACCAGCAGTGTGAACTCACCCTTCATCGGGTCCAGCAATCCGAAAACACCGTGAAAACGAACCTTTGGCGACCCTCGCCCACGGTCGGGGGAAATAGCGCAGAGACCCGATCCACGCCAAGGATCAGGTCCTCCGGACCCGAATACAGCGAGAGCGCGCCTCCGGCGGGAGCTGCGATATGCTCGGCTACCAATGCCGACCATGCGTACGCGATTCGCCCCGAGCCCCACGGGATTCCTGCATATTGGCGGCGCCCGGACCGCCCTCTTCAACTGGGCGCTGACCCGCCATCACGGTGGCTGCTTCGTTCTCCGGATCGAAGATACCGACCTCGAGCGCTCGACGAAGGCGGCCGAGGAGGCGGTCCTGGACGGCCTGCGCTGGCTGGGGATCGATTGGGACGAGGGCCCCTACCGGCAGTCCGAGCGCTCCGAACGCCATCAGGCGACGATCAAGACCCTCCTCGAAACCGGCAAGGCCTATCGCTGCGTGTGCACCCGGGAGGAGCTCGAGGCGCGACGCGAGGCCGACATTGCCCGCGGCGGGAAGGGGATCTACGACGGTCGCTGCCGCAACCGCGGGTTGGGACCGGATTGCGGCCCCCACACCGTGCGGCTCCGGGTCGACCCGGAGGTCCCCCTGCGCTGGGATGATCTCGTGTTCGGCGCCAGCGGCCAGGATGCCAGCGAGATCGGAGACGGCATCCTCCTGCGCAGCGATGGGACGCCACTCTTCGCTCTGGTCGGGGTCGTCGACGATCTGGACATGGGGATCACCCATGTCGTTCGCGGCGCTGATCATCACTCGAACACGCCGTTCCAGCTGGCCCTCTACCGGGCTCTGGAGGCGACGCCCCCGATTTTTGCCCACGTCCCGCTCATCGTGGCGGAGAGCGGACGCAAGCTGTCCAAGCGGAAGGACCCTGTCTCGATCCAGCAGTTTCGCGCGGACGGATTCCTGCCGGAGGCCATGCTGAGCTGGCTGGCGCGATTGGGCTGGAGCCACGGAGATCAGGAGATCTTCAGCGCGAGCGAAATCGTGGAGCACTTCGACCTGGCTCATGTGGGTCGCTCCGGTGCCCAGGCCGATCTCGCCAAGCTCGCGTGGGTGAACCAGCATTTCCTGAAGGCGCGCACGACGGAAGCCCTCTTCGAGGCGGCACAGCCATTCCTCGAGGCCGTGGCGGGCCGAGCGGTCAAGCGCAGCGATCGACTCGATCGCTTGCTCGATCTGCTCCGGGAGCGCAGCCATCGACTCGATGAGATGGCCGAGCAAGCCCGGTTCGCGCTCGTCGACGAGATCGAGATCGACCCGGAGGCGGCCCGAAAGCACCTGCGGCCCGCGGCTCTGGAGCCCCTCGAAGCCCTGATCCCGCGACTCGAGGCGCTGCAGACCTGGTCGCCGGAAGCCCTCGAGGCGGCTTTCGAGTCGACCTGCGAAGCCCTCGGCGGACTCAAGCTCGGCAAGCTCGCCCAGCCCGTCCGGGTGGCGGTGACCGGTCGCGCCGCCTCACCGGGAATCTACGAGACGCTCGAAGCACTCGGTCCCAAGCGCACCGTCGAGCGCCTTCGGTCCGCCATCGAGCAGATCCGGGACAGGGCCCGGGACGCGAGCGCGGCTTCCTGAGCTCCGACGCCCGCGGCGATCGGCGTTCCTCGAAGGCGATCGGCGTTCCTCGAAAAGGGACAGGCAGCCATTCGGGGCCGCCTGCGTGTGGAGCGCCCGTTCAAACGAGCTCGAGCAGCCAGAGCCTGGGCAGGAAGAGCGAGGCGATCGCCCCGACCGCGATCGCCGGAGCGAATCCGAAAGGACGTCCGAGCGCGCCGCCAACGAGCGCCTGTGCACCGCCGAGCACCAATCCCACAAGGGACGAAGCCAGAATCGTGTCGAGCACTCCGATCGGGCCGACCACCGCGCCGATCATGGCGAGAAGCTTCACGTCTCCCAGCCCCAACCCCGGAAACCAGAGCCAGTAGTCCGCCTCGCTCGGTCGCGGCAGGGACTCGCCCTCTCCCGGCCAATGCTCGAACTCGCGACCGAGTGCGACCGAGATCCGGGCATGGGTAAAGGCAACGCCCCAGAGCACCCCCGCCCCGATCGACGCCCCGGCCGCACTGCGTGCGAACGCGTCGAGCAGGCTCCGCCCCTCGAACGCAGCGACCAGAGGCACGACCACGAGGGCCAACGCGAGCCCGCCCAGGGAGATCGAATCGGGAATGATCTGATGATCCAGATCGATCAGGGCGGCGGCGATGAGGGCCGCGGAGAAGAGAAAGTAGACGACGGTCCAGGGCCCCGGACCGAAGCGAGCGGCGAGGGCCGCAAAGACGAGCCCCGTCGCCAGCTCGACCAGGGGATAGCGTGGCGAAATGGTCGTGCGGCAGTGCCGACAACGTCCCCGCAGCAGAACGTAGGACACGATCGGGATGTTGTCCCAGGGAGCGATCTTTTTCTCGCAGACGGGACAATGGGATGGCGGAAACGCGACGGAGATCCCGAGCGGCAGGCGATGGATCACCACGTTCAGGAAGGATCCGACCACGAGGCCGAATGCCAGGGCGACCGGCACCCATGCCCCGGGCGTGATCTCGACGTCCATCTCCCCTCGCGCCCCCGTCCTCGCCCTCGTCCGATACCGGCCTCTGCCCCGAGCCAGCTGCGTTCAGCCGAACGAGCGCTCTACTTGAAATCGCGTCGGGCGAAGACCATCGAGCCGAGCACGAGGGTACTGACCGTGTATCCGATCGCGTAGACGACCGCCAATCCCACGTCGATCGGGGGAATCGGCAAGCCGTGCACGGCCTCGAGCGTCTTGTTGAAGACCTCGAAATCCGGCATCAGGGCGAAGAGCAGCTCCGTCGCCCGCGAGACCGACTCGAGCTCGGATTGATCTCCGAGCGCACGCAGATCCCGGGACAGATGACCGATCAGCCAGATCCCGACAGTGAAGAGCGCTGCGAGGGTGGGGGTCGTGAAGGCCGAGAAGAACGTCGCGATCGCCACGAGGACCATCAGCTCGAGTCCGATCAGAACGAGGGCCAGGCCGTGCTCCCTTTCGAGCGGCGCGCCCGCCATCCAGGAGACGATCGTAAAGGCGACGGCCATCAGGAAGAGCTGGAGCCAGACCGTGATCGTCAGTCCCGCGAACTTGCCGATCAGGAACTCGGAGCGCGAGACGGGCTTCGAGAGGATCGTGAAGATCGTCCGCCGCTCCACCTCCCCCGAGATCAGCCCGATCCCGACGAAGACGGCGATCCCGGCGCCGAAGAAGCGGATCGCTCCGAGCCCCACGTCCTGCAGGATCTCGTGGACCTCGACATAGGAAAGCGTCGCGATCAACACACCGGCCCCGATCATCAGGATGGCGAATCCGAGCAGCGTGTACAGAAGCCTGTTCCGGATGGCCTCCCGGACCGTATTCGAGGCCAGGGCCCGGACACGCACCAGAGCGCTCATTCTCCCGCCCCCCCCTCTTCCTCTTCCTCGCGAACTGCGGACAGGAAGGCCTCCTCGAGCGATCGTCGGTGGGGCGTCACGGAGACGAGCTCGGCTCCCGTCTGGATGGCGATCCGAAGCACCGCCTGAACGTCCTTGTCACGCACGGAGAGCTCGACCCGCTCGCCGAGCCCTCTCATCTCGAAATCGAACTCCTCCTCGAGGCGCTCTACCACCTCGGGTGCGAGCCCCGAGATCACGACGTCCGTCGCCACGCACGCCTCGGGGAGGAACTCCTCGATCGGGCCCTGATGTCGGATGCGTCCGTTCACGATGATCGCCACCCGATCACAGATCATCTCGACGTCTGGCAGGATGTGGGTATTCATGAAGACGGTCTTTCCCGAGGACCGCAGCGACAGGATCAGATCGCGAATCTCCTTGCGTCCGATCGGATCGAGTCCGCTCATCGGCTCGTCGAAGAAGACGACCTTGGGATCGTGGATCAGGGCCTGTGCGACTCCCACCCGTTGCAGCATGCCCTTCGAGAAGGTCTTGAGCCGCGCGTCCGCCGCCGGGAGCAGGTTCACCCGCTCGAGCAGCTCCTCGATCCGGGCGGCCCGACCCCGAGCCCCCACGCCGGTCAGCTTCGCGTAGAACTCGAGCGTCTCCCGCGCCGTCAGGAAGGGATAGAAATAGGGGTTCTCGGGCAGGAATCCGATCTGATGGCGAAACTCCGACTCCTGGACGTCCCGCCCCAGGATCGACGCCGAGCCGGAGCTGGGACGGATCAATCCCATCAGGATCTTGAGAGTCGTCGTCTTGCCCGCGCCATTCGGGCCCACGAAACCGAAGATTTCGCCTTCGAGGACCTGGAAGGTCACTCCGTGCAGAACTCTCGTCCGTCGCAAGCCGAATCCCGGTCGGAAATCCTTCACGACCTGATCGACGCGAACGACTTCGCTCCTCTCAGCCATCTCCCCGGGCCTCCGTCCGGTCCGAGACGTGTTCATCGCCGTCCCGCGCGGTCGCGGCCTCGTAACGCTCCCTCTTCCGCGCGAGGCGATCGGCGGCGGAGAAATGCACCTCGTAGCGGGCGCCGAGATACGACGACACGATCCGATCGGTATCCGGATCAAGCATCCACACGGACCCGCGCGAAAGCGAGGGCGGAATCGCGTCGGGCTCCGGCGAGGGAAGCCGATCGAGAACGGGATGCGCCCCGCGAACGAGATCCTCGACCGATTCGATATCCGTGCCGGACAGTCTCCGATAGGCCTCCCGCGCGCGGTCGAGAAATCGTGCCTTGTGCTCGATCTCGATCTCGTCGAGCGCGATCTGCAACCTCGCCCGGGCATCCTCTTCGCGGGTGTCCTCCAGCAGCTCGCGAAGGAAGACCTCCGCGACCTCGATGTCCTGGGTCTGGGATCGGAGCCGCGCCACCAGGCGCGGTAGATAAGCCGGCGCCCCGGGCAGATCCATCGCCTGCTCGAGGATCCGGGCCGCCTCCTCGAACTCACCGAGATGGAAGAAATGGTTGAAGCCGAGATAGAAGTACTGGCGCCAATCGTCCGGATGAAAACCGATGCCCCGTCGGAGCAGCCGGTTTCCCTCCCGGACCAGGGCCTCGTCGTGGTCGAGCCAGACCGCCGCGAACCGATAGGGATGACTGACATGCGGATTCAGGGTCGTCACGACGTCGACGAGCTTCGCGATGTGACTCGCATGGGAGGCCTCGACGATGTCGTTCCCTCCCACGATCTGGATCGCCTGCAGCCAGTGATAGTCGGCGACCAGCGCATCGAATCCGAGAGCGGCCACCTTGACGACTCCGGGGCGCGGCACGAACCGCTCACCGCGCTCGGCCCGCGCCTCGAGCGGCCCCCGCGCATGCGCCCATCCCGTACAGCAAGCCGCAACGATCAGCACGACCCACGGCCGGAATGTCCTCGGCACTTCAGCACCCTCCCAGACGTTGTCGACCTCGACGGCCGGGCATTCGATCGAGCGGTCTCGACGTCTTTGTCGCGATTGAGGCGACGAACAAGTCGTCGACTCCGGCGATCAGAAGTCGTCCGCGCCGGCGCGGACCGGCTGATCGAGTATTGGGTCGCCGGCCTTGTTGAGCGGCGGCGCTTGATTTCCACCCAGTGGTGTCAAGCAGGTATTGCCAGCCGAATCGGGATGCGCGTAGAGCACAACCGAGAGGTTGTTGTCCCCGTCGAGATCGCCATAGGCCGCGGCAGTGAAGCAGCCGTCACAGACGCATCCGCTTCCAGTGTCCGGGGTCGTGGTGTCATAGTCGAAAAAGACGTCGCCGTCCGGCGTCCAACCGACCTGGGCGAAGGCCGCGTCGATCGGCGTCTTGTCCCGCTTCACCGTGGTCGGAGGCACGCCCAGTCCACCCAACGGCTCGGAAAGCACGTCTATGAACGTGTTGAACTCGGCGAAGTAGCTCTTCTGCGCCTTCGCCAGCGAACTCAGATTGGCGAAGGCCTCGGCGCGCTTGGAGGTGAGCTGGTAGTTTACGAAGGAGGGGATCGCGATCGACGCGAGCACCCCGATGATCGCGACCACGATCATCAGCTCGACCAACGTGAAGCCTCGCGACCGTCGATTCCGAATGCCCATCGTCTCAACCTCCCTTGGAGTCGTTCCTGCCTCTGGCGGCAAGTCAGTCTGGCCTGCTCGTCCCGATTCCGTGAGGAGCAACACCCATGCCAGCTCCACCCCGATGCCTCTGCGATGGGCGACTCATCGGCAAGATCGCGCGGAGCCTTGAGGCACCGAGACGGATTCCGGTCCGTGGGTTCGACCTGGCCGCGGCCCCCGAGCCGAATTCCGACACGCGTCGGGGTACGAGAATCGTCCCGGGGTGACGAGGCGGGTCACCCCCCTCCACCACGCCACGGAATGCTGCGTCCGGGTGCCGCCGCTCGGATGCATCCCCGTGAGCACGGATCCGGTTGCCCATCGCGGCGTAGCTGGCTAGAGTCGGCCGCTCTCGAGTTGGCTCCCATCGTCTAGTGGCCTAGGACGCGGCCCTCTCAAGGCTGAAACACGGGTTCGAGTCCCGTTGGGAGCGCCATCTCCTCTCCCCTGCTCCTGGCGATCTCCGGACGAGCCGATCCGCCGACGGAGGCGAAGACGGGCCCAGGCTCGGCGCGATACGCGAGCAGGCGGGTTCACGCAGCCCCCATCTAGAGCCACGGAGATCCCCGACCCGATGAGCGCCGAATTCGTACTCGCCTTCCTCGACTGTGAGTTCGGGGGGCTCGACGTGGAGCTGCACGATCTGACGGAGGTCGGGCTGATCCTGACCGACGCCCGGCTCCAGGAGGTCTCCGAAGCCCAGTGGCGGGTGCGAGCCCGCCCCGAACGGATCACGAAGGAGGCCGCTGCGATCTTCGGCTACGACGCGGAGCTCTGGGCGAAGGCGCCCGGCGTCCGTCAGGTGCTGAACGAGATCGTCGAGATGCTCCCGAAGGGCCGGAAGGTGATCCCGGCAGGTCAGAATGTCCGGATGGACGTGCTCTTTTTGGAGCGCGCGTTCCAGAGCTGCCAGATTCCCTACCCCTTCGACTACCACGTGATCGACCTCGCAACGCTCTTCTACTCCTGGTCCCTGGTCGCGGGAGAGCCCGCCCGCGCCATCTCGTTGCGCCAGGCCGCAACGACCGCAGGACTGCTTGGAGAGGAAGGTGTCGCCCATCGGGCGCTCGAGGATGCCCGACTCACCCTGGAATGCTTCCGTCACTACGTGGGGCGACTCGCGCCGCGAGATCCTGCGAACCTGCCGGACCCGACGCCCGCCGACGCCGACGGCGCCGGGCCCGTCTAGGAGCCGGCCCCGACCGCGACCTTCGGCGCCTCGAGACGCGCGCGCCATTTTGCCCACGCCCGACGGTCGAGCCGGCCCAGGCTTCGGAGTAGCCAGCGTCCCGACCGGCTGCGCGGGTCGAAGCGAAGGGAGGAGGCGAAATCGAGCAGGATGGGATGACCCTCGTCGTCGGCGAGTACGTTGCTTCGATGCCGGAGATCGAGGTGGACGACCCCGCGACGATGCATCTCCGCAATCGCCTCCGAAAGCTCCTCGAGGAAGCCTTCCGGCAATCGCCCCCGCAGCGAGCGTGAGAGCAGGATGCCCGGTCGATAGGCGAACACCAACGCTTCCGCATCGAGACGGCCGAGGAGTCGGGGCACCGCCCGCATCCCTTCCAGACGACGATAGGCGAGGACTTCCCGCGTCAGCAGCCAGGGACCGAGGATCCGACGAACCAGCCAGCCGCGAGGCGCGAAATCCTTGACCACGACCAGCCCCTGCGGCGCGTCGACCAGCAGAACGTCCGCATTGCCCCAACGTCCGCGATTCAGGACCCGCCTCGTTCGTCCGGCAATCTCGCTTCGCTCGAGTCCCGGCCGACCGATCGAGTCCCGGCATCCCAACCGCGGCTCGCTCATGACGCGCTCAACAGGGATCGGAGACCGAAGAGGACCAGCCCCCCCAGCACGGCGAGCAACGTCCCGAGCTCGTTGTTGTCCGAGTACCGATCGAGGGACCAGCCCTCGCTCCGGGCCGACTCGTCTGCCTCGACCAGCACATCCGTCCACGCCGTTCGTCGCGGCCAGAGCGCCGGCACGCCATCGCGGTAGCGGAGATAGCGCGCGCCGTGGAGTGACTGCAGACGTCCCGCCTCGACCCGCTCCTTGCGCGGGAAGTAGACGAAGGCGAACCAGGACCATGCAAGGAGGAGGACGACCCACATCAGAGCCCCGCCCAGAAGCAGGGCAAAACCGGTCGCGATGAGTAGGGTCCCCGCGTAGAGCGGATGTCGCAGATGGGCGTAGGGACCGGTCCGGGTCAGCGAATCGCTCTTGACGAGGTGCCCCGCCGCCCAGCTTCGGATCCCCAGTCCGAGAGCGACCGTCGGGAGCGCCCAGACGAGGTGGCGGAGATCGATCGGATGGAACATCAGGATCCATAGACCGACGAGATAGAGAGGGAGATAGCGAACGCTCAGATTCTTGAGCCGGATGGGATTGCGCAGGCGGCCCATACCCATAGGCTAAGCCATGCTCCGTCCTTCGAGCAATCGGGTCTCTAATGATCGCGGCGTCGGAGGAGCTCGCCTTCCTCGACCAGAGTCCAGAGCTGCTCCCGCAGCTCTTCCCTGAAGCGGGGATCCGCCTCGGTCGATTCCAGATCACAGGCCAGAAACTCCGCGAGCTCGGCCTCCGTCGACTCGTAGTCGCCCACCCACGAATACATCCGCGCATCTGGTACGAGCGCCTCCGAAGCGGGCCCGGGATAGCCCGATTCGAAGGATCCCATGCCGTACGCGGTACCGGGAGATCGGTCGGTAGAACTCGTTTCGTCGGGCCCAGTCGTCGTATCGTCCCGGGGTCCCGACCGCTGCGACGGCTTCCACCACTGGAACAGCCCCCGCCAGCACCTGCCCCGCGCCACACTCATCGGACCTCCCGTCGCTACGCCTCCCGGACGCACGGATCCGGGCCGACAGGCTGCGCGCATTATCCCCTCCCCGAAAAACCCCAGGGGAGAAAATGACGCTGCTTTCCTCTGAGTGGTCTGACAGTCAAGCATGTGTCAGCAGCGAGGACGAGAATTCTCTCGTCCTCGCCGCAACGACCGAGTTCATCCCTCGCGGCTCCCAGGTCGCCCTGGCGGGCGCACCGGGAGCGGATCAACCGCGAAGGATCGCTTCCAGCCCTGGGGTGCCTGCGGAGATCGCTCGCCGCATCCGATAGAGATTCGCTTTGACGGCGTCCTCGCTCTTGCCGAGCGCCGTGGCGATGGCTCGGATCGGTTGCTGTCGGCAATGCTTCAGGTCGAAGATGCGCCGCTGCAGGGGCGTCAGATCCTCGGCGATGACGGCCTCGCAGCGGCGAAGAACACGCTTCGCGTCGAGCGTCTCATCCGTCGGCGGGTCGACCGCCTGGATCTCCAGCGCCCCGCCCTCCTCGAGAGGCTCGAGTCGCGGACGCGGTCGGCGGAACCGCCGGTTCACCTTGTTCCGGGTCACGCCGAAGACCCAGACCAGCAGCGAGGACTCACCCTTGAAGGAGGCCAGCGCGGTCATCAGCGTCAGGAAGACCTCCTGTGCGACGTCCTCCGCCTCACCCGGATCTCCGAGCCTTTTCAACGCGAATCGATAGACGCGTGGGAAGTAGGTTTCGTAGAGCAGATCGAAATGGGGCCGACTTCCGGCCAGGATCTGATCGACGAGCTCCCGATCCGACTCCCACGCTTTCGACGTCACTCGCTTGCTCGCCCCACGCTGGGTGGCGTTCGGGCTCGGGCTTCGGCTTTCCTGCACGGCTCTCTTCCTCTATTCGGCGGAGGTCGTGCGGGAGACGCCGTCAGCGCCAGTGTCCGGAATCCATTGGCTCGGCATCATCGATGAGCGGGGCCCTGAACTCCCACTCGATGCCTTCGCCAGCTCCGAACCGATCCCGCTCGTCTCTCACCGAGCTATGGGCTTCTCGAAAAGTCGACCCGGATCGACCGGGACACCACATGCAAACGCAATCGGCGTGCCATCTTCCGAAGATGCGCAAAGGCCCGGCCAAGAGCCTGAATTCACGAGCCACGACCCGATCGACCGGCAACGGCCAGCCACGCCCTCCGAGACCGTATGGGTAAAATAGTTCCGTCCCGGACCGGTGGACTTCCCACGCCGCCCGGACCGGGAGACCCGGGGACGCCGCCTTTCCGACCGGCCTGGCCAGAACACGATGAGCTGATCAGATCTTTCCGGGCACGACCCACCAGCGTCCATCACGCCATTGCCATTCGTCGGCGCGCTCGAGGGTCGCGCGCCAGAAGCGCAGCGGAAGATCGTTTTCCCCCACGAAGCGAAGCTCGAGCCGCAGTGAGCTGCCGTCGATCGACTCGAGATCGAGCAGCGAGACCCGATCCGGTCTCGTGTAGCGGATATGAGCCCGATCCAATGCATCGACCAGGCCGGCGTAGTAATCCGAGTAGGCCGCCAGACTGGGGAAGAACTGGCGGATACTGGGATCCTCGAAGGTCGCACGCGAGTTGAATCGGCGACTCGTGATCCGCTCGTAGAATATCTTCGAGAGAGGCAACAGCTCTGCACGTGCCTTCGGCGGCAGGTCCACGAGCCCTTCCTCGATCCGCTCTTCGGGAATCGAGGCGCCCCACTGCGAGTCGACCGCACCAACGCAGGCGAGCATGACGCCGGCCGCAAGGACGCCGGCCGCGAGCAGCCGAACTGCTCCAGAAGGAATCCAGAGGCATCCGGCAGCCGGATTCACGGGATTCACGCGCCGCCCTGCAGCCCCGCCTCGATGGCCGCCTGGGCCGCGGCGAGTCGGGCCAGCGGGACCCGATACGGCGAGCAGGAGACGTAGTCGAGGCCGACGGACGCGAAGAATCGGACGCTCGCCGGATCTCCACCATGCTCTCCGCATACGCCGAGCTTGAGATCTGGACGCGTCTCGCGGCCTCGCTCCGCGCCCAGGCGTACGAGCTGACCGATGCCGTCCTCGTCGATCGAAACGAAGGGATCAGCATCGATCAGGCCTTCCTCGACATATTGCGGCAGGAAGCTGCCAGCATCGTCGCGGGAAAGCGCATAGCCCATCTGTGTCAGATCGTTCGTCCCGAAGGAGAAGAAATCCGCGTGACGCGCGATCTCGCCTGCGGTCAGGGCAGCGCGGGGCACCTCGATCATCGTGCCGATCGTCGGCCTCACTCGGACCCCGTCATACTCACGCCGCACCTCGGCGATCACCCGCTCGGCGAGCGCGCGCAGCCGAGCCAGCTCCCTCGCGTTGGAGACCAGGGGAATCATGATCTCGGGCTTCACCTTGACTCCCTGCCCGGCCACGCGACAGGCCGCCTCGGTAATCGCCCGGACCTGCATCGCGTAGATCTCGGGGAAGGTAATGCCGAGCCGACAACCCCGGTGTCCCAACATGGGGTTGAACTCACGAAGGCCCTCGAGCTTGTGGCGCACGTCGCCCATCGATGTGTCCAACGCGTCCGCCACCGCCTGGATGTCCTCGTCCGACTGGGGCAGGAACTCGTGCAGCGGCGGGTCCAGCAACCGGATCGTGACGGGCAGGCCGTGCATCGCGCGGAAGATCCCCTCGAAATCCTCTCGCTGCATGGGCAGCAGCTTATCGAGTGCCAGCTCGCGAGTCCGCGAATCCGAAGCCAGGATCATCTCACGCACCGCCAGGATCCGACTCGGTTCGAAGAACATGTGCTCGGTCCGACAGAGACCGATGCCCTCGGCCCCGAAGTTGCGCGCGACCTCGGCATCCTGAGGCGTGTCGGCGTTGGTCCGCACCTTCAGGATGCGGAATCGATCGGTCCACTTCATCAGCTCGGAGAACGCGCCACCGAGCTCCGGCACCACGGTCGGAGCACGACCGAGCATCACCTCGCCCGTCGATCCGTCGATCGTGATGACGTCTCCCTCTCGAACTACTTTGTCGCTGATCCGCATCTCGCCCCGAGCGGCGTCGACCACGAGCGCTCCGCAACCGGCGACGCAGCATTTCCCCATGCCGCGCGCGACGACGGCTGCATGAGACGTCATGCCGCCCTTGGCGGTCAGGATGCCCTCGGCCGCATGCATTCCGACGATGTCCTCGGGCGAGGTCTCCATGCGGACGAGGATCACCTTGGCGCCACCCTTGGCCTTCGCCTCGGCACTCTCCGCCGTGAAGACCACCTCGCCCACGGCCGCCCCCGGAGACGCCGGCAGGCCCCGGGCCACCACCGGAGGAGCCTGATCCCGGTCGATCGTCGGATGCAGGAGCTGATCGAGGGAGTGGGCATTGATCCGGAGGATCGCCTCCTCGCGCGAGATCAGCCGCTCGCGGGCCATGTCCACGGCGATGCGGACCGCCGCCCCGGTCGTGCGCTTGCCGTTGCGGGTCTGCAGCATCCAGAGCGTGCCCTTCTGGATGGTGAACTCGATGTCCTGCATGTCCCGATAGTGCTTCTCGAGACGCTTGTAGATCCGGACCAGCTCTTTGTAGGGACCGGGCATCTCGCTCTCGAGCGTCGCCAGCCCCGGCGTATCCCCTGCCCGGCTCTCTTCGTTGAGCGGCTGCGGGGTACGGATCCCGGCAACCACGTCCTCGCCCTGAGCGTTCTTGAGATACTCACCGTAGAAGCTGCGTTCACCGGTGGAGGGGTTGCGCGTGAAGGCCACTCCGGTCGCGCAGTCGTCGCCCATGTTCCCGAAGACCATGGACTGGACATTCACGGCCGTTCCCCAGTCGTCGGGAATGTCGTTCAAGCGTCGATAGGCCACCGCACGCTGATTCTCCCATGATCCGAAGACCGCGGCGATGGCGCCCCAGAGCTGATCCTTCGGATCCTGCGGAAATGGCTTTCGCGTATGCTCCTGCACGATCTCGAGATAGTCGGCTACCAGCCGCCGCAGGTCCGAGGCCGTGAGTTCCATGTCGTGACGGACGCCCGCGGACTCGCGGGCCGCATCGAGCCGATGCTCGAAACGATCGTGGGGAACGCCGAGCACAACGTCGCCGTACATCTGGATGAAACGGCGATAGCTGTCGAAGGCAAAGCGCTCGTCCGCCATCTTCGCGAGGCCGCGCACGGTCTCGTCGTTCAGGCCGAGATTCAGCACGGTGTCCATCATGCCGGGCATCGAGATCCGCGCGCCCGAGCGAACGGAGACCAGCAGCGGGCGATCCGGGTCTCCGAAGCGGAGATCCATCAGCTGCTCGACGTTCGCGAGCGCTGTCAGGATGTCCGCTCGAACCTCGACCGGAAGCTTCTGCCCACGCTGATTGAACTCGAGGCACACCTCGGTAGAGACGGTGAAGCCGGGCGGAACCGGGATGCCGAGGCTGGTCATCTCGGCCAGATTGGCTCCCTTCCCCCCGAGCACCTCCCGCATACTCGCATCGCCGTCGGCCCGACCGCCACCAAAGAAGAACACCCTTCGCTGGCTGTTCGATTTGTTCCGGGGTCGGGTGCGACCCGGGGACGAGGTCGCGACTTTCCTGCCAGACCCCGCAGCGACCGACGACGCATGCCTCGACGAGTGTTTTCCGGGTCGAGTCGCCTTCGACGACGCAGAGCCGTCACTCTGTCCCTTTACCGCGGACGGCCGGGCCTTCCCCTTCTTCGTTTTCCGATCCGAGGCGGCACGCTTCCGAACGCTCACAGTTCCTCCTCCAGACGATCACGCAGATAGGGCCCGAGTCCCTCGACGGGGACTCGCTCCTGGCTCATCGTGTCCCGTTCCCGGACGGTCACGTGGCCATCTTGCTCGGAATCGAAATCGTAGGTGACGCAGAAGGGTGTTCCGACCTCGTCCTGACGTCGGTAGCGCCGCCCGATGTTCCCGGCGTCGTCGTAGAACGCGTTGAATTGCTTCCGAAGCACCCGATGGATCGCATGGGCCGGCTCGGCCAACTTCTTCGAGAGCGGGAGCACGGCAGCCTTCACGGGCGCCAGGGCGCGATGAAAGCGCAGAACCGTCCGCTCCTCTCCTTCTGCGAGGGTCTCACGATCGTAGGCGGCCACCAGCAGGGCCAGCGTCGTCCGATCCACGCCCACCGAGGTCTCGATCACCATAGGCATGTAGCGTTCCTTCGTCTGCTCGTCGGTGATCCCCAGATCCTTTCCCGAGTACTGCGTGTGGCGCGAGAGGTCCCAGTCCCCGCGATCGTGGATGCCTTCGATCTCCTGCCAGCCGAAGGGGAAGAGGAACTCGATGTCGTCTGCGGCACGAGCGTAGTGCGCGAGCTCGTCCTCGGCGTGGGGCCGGATCCGCAGCAGTGACGAGCCGAATCCGATCTCGCGGTGGAACCGCAAACGTTCGTCGCGCCAGTGGGCGAACCATTCCTCGCGTTCCGAGGGATGGCAGAAGAACTCCATCTCGGCCTGCTCGAACTCGCGTGAGCGGAAGGTGAAGTTGCGCGGCGTGATCTCGTTGCGGAACGCCTTGCCGATCTGGGCGATGCCGAAGGGTAGCTTCTGCCGGGCCGCCTCCCGGACGCGCTTGAAGCCACTGAAGATCGGCTGGCAGGTCTCTGGCCTCAGATAGGCGGTCAGGGCCTCCTCGACCGAAGCGCCGAGCTCGGTCCGCAGCATCAGGTTGAACTCGCGCGCCTCGGTGAGATCACATTCGGCGATCGCCCGCTGTCGCGGCGCCTCGGGACAACGCTCTCCCTCGATCTGGTCCGCCCTGAATCGGCGTTTGCACGTCCTGCAGTCGACCATCGGATCGCTGAAGTGCTCGACGTGACCCGAGGCCTCCCAGGTGCGTGGATGGGAGATGATCGAGCTGTCGATCCCGACGACGTCGTCCCGCTCCCGGACCATCTTGCGCCACCAGAGCGATTTCAGGTTGTTCTTGAGCTCGACGCCGAGAGGACCGTAGTCCCAGAATCCGGCGATCCCGCCGTAGATCTCGCTCGCCGGGTAGATGAATCCGCGCGAGGCGCAGAGCGCCACGAGGGTCTCCATCGCCAGGGGATGGCGCTCGCGCTCCTCGAGGTCGGGGGAGGCAGGATCGGGGACGGAATCGGACATGGCTTCTGGGAGTCCCTGGTGGGAAGCTGCCGGGAGACGCCTCCCGGTCCGTGGCGAGAGCGGTTCTCACGCGACCTCGCGCGGAAACCACTTCGCGAAATCTGGTCGAGAGCCCTGAGGCGGGATCCGACCGATGCCGGCTCTCTCCGGGCTCTCTCTGGGCTCTCTCCGAGGAATCCCTCGCCCCCGCGCCGGCCACAGGGCCTCTCCGGATACGTCGAACGATCGGCGAAGCCACCGTTTGGCGCTTCAGCAGAGCGGCCGGTGCGGCGGAGTATCCCTCGCAGCGTCCCCAGGGTCAACCCGCAGTCCATCCCGATGAGGGAATGGTCTCGCTGAGGAATCGCGCACTCCGCAGCTCCAGGCCGACATGGAATCGTTGGAATCGGAAGACCAGCTGCTCCGCCTCGGTCAACGATCCTGCATCGAGCCTGATCCCGGCGAGCGACCCCGGAACCGCCGCCAGACCCGCCTCGAGGATCCGCAGCGTCCCCAGCGTGACTCTCACCTGATCATCCAGACCGACACCGCAGGCTGAGCAGACGAGGCCCCCGTCCGGCACGTGGAAGCCCACGGAATGCGATTCGGGCAGCTGGACCGACGGAATCCGGCCACAGCGGACGCAGCGTCCGAGTTCCGGTCGGATCCCGAGCGCATCGAGGGCTCGCAGCTCGAGCAAGACCCGAAGAACGCGATCAGGCCCGACGGACGCGAGCAGGGAGAGCGCGTCGACCGCGAACCGGAAGAGCCGCTCCGCATCGTCCGGAGCGAGGCCCTCGGGAGCCATCCGATCGAGCACCTCCACGAGAAAGCTCGCGAGCGCGTAGCGCGACGCCTCCTGACGAAGACCCAGGAAGGGATCGATCAGCCTGGCCTGCTCCAGCAGGGCCAGCGCCGAGCGCGGACGCCTCTGGCCGCGAACCTCCAGACGATTGAAGACGTCGAGGGTGCCGGGGAAGCGGCGATGGCTGCGACGGGCGGCCTTGGCTATCGCGGTGAGTCGACCACCCTCCGGCGTCAGCAGATGCACGATCCGATCCGATTCTCCGTAGTCGACACTTCGGAGCAGGATGGCTTCGCAGTGAAATGCGGTCATCGACCTTCCCCGCGGCGCGCTAGGGCACGGGGGTGCCGGGATCCGCCACACCCGTCTTCGGGTCGGATCCAGGGCTCTCGAGCGTGGCCGCGGGCTCCGTCGCAAGGCCCGTCGAAAGGGCAAGAGCTCGCACCGGATCGTTCCATACGACGATCTCACCTGCATCGACGCCTGAAGCGCGCTCGTCTCCGCGCTTCCAGAGCGCCTGGCCTGCCATGAACATCAGGCATAGCAGGATGAAGGCCGCCACCGCCGCCGAGGAATGCCGCCGAAATGCGAGTCCCGCCTGGTCACGCTCCTCGCGTGTGTTCGAGATCGGCTCCTCGAGCATTCGGGACACCGCATCCTCGACATCGAGGCCCAGCGCGTCCGCCACCGTGCGGACGAAGCCTCGCGCGAAGCCGTCCGACTGTCCGTCGAACTGACCGCTCTCGAGCCGCTCGATCGAGCGAAGCGGGATGCGCGTGAGCCGGGCGAGCTCTTCCGCCGTGACCCCGCGAAGCATCCTCTGGCGACGAAGGTACTCCCCGATCGGACTGACATCGAATGAAGGGTGCATCTGTCCGGTCAAGAGCCCGACGCGCCCCGGTTCGCCGCCCTGATTCGTCATACCCACCCCGTGCGACGAAAATCTAGCAGCACGTCACGAGTCCCAGAAGCCCTCGACCGCCTCGCGCCCGGCGCCTCAACGAAGGAGGTCGAGATAGGCCTGCGACTGGGATCCCCACTCGAGATTCGGCGCACGCTCCGCGGCCACCCGGAAATGCTCGACGGCATCCTCTCGCCGACCAAGCGCGACGCAAAGCTCTCCCAGACGGTAGCGCGCCTCTGCCCGCCCGGCGCCGGCGAGACTCGATTCGAGTGCTCGCTCGAGGGTCTTGATGGCCGCGACCCGGTCGCCCTGCCTGGTCTGGAGGATCCCGAGGTTGAGGAGTGCCGGGCCGAATCGTGGGAAGTAGTCGAGGGCCTCTGCGAAGTACTTCTGCGCCTCGTCGAAACGATCGAGCTGCATGAGGGCCCAGCCACAGTTATTGAGGGCCCGCCAGGGCGTGGACAGCGTCGGATCGTCCGCGAGCGGCCTGCAATGCTCCAGCGACTCTTCATAGCGCCCCATCTGGGATAGTAGCGCCGACAGGGTGAGTCGCGCCTCCTGCTCGACTTCGGAGTTCCCTGGTTCGGGAGCGTGCTCGAGAGCTTGACGCAGATAGGTCTCGGCGAGCTCCGTCCGACCCTTTCGTCGGTACGCCTCACCGAGCCAGAGATGGGTCGCGGGGTCCCGGGCGTCGAGGTCGAGCGACGCCTTCAGCTCACGAATCGCCATCGCCGTTCGTCGGGATCGGAGGTAGTCGATTCCCAGATCGCGCTTGGCCTGGCTCTCCGAGACGGTGCCCCCCGCATCGGATGGCACCGGCACCATCGCACAGCCGGTCGTCAGCAGGCCCAGAATCGCTGTGGCGAGCCACAGCTGAAGTCGAGCGCCTCCGCAGAGTCCCCGGCTCGTCGCGGCTGCAGTCGTTCTCTTCATGACCTCTCCTCGGTTCGTGTCGGAGCGGGATGCTCAGAAGCTCGAGAGCAGTCTCGCGAGATAGGGAATGCGACGAGTCGCCGCATCGCGGCCACCGCCGCGCACGCGCTTCAGCGGGATACGGCCCAGAGGGGAGGCCGGGCCCGGCGTCTCGCTACTCACCGGCCCTCCTTCGCTCGAATCGCCCGGTTCCGACGCGACCAACCGGAACTTCGAGAGCGATGCCGTCCGCCGTTCCGGAACCTGGGATTCGACGGAGCCTACGGCGGTCGACCGCGAGCCCGTTTCGAGTCGGCGACCGTCGGAAACAACGGGCTCGCGCGGCGGCTGGGCCGCCTCGAGATCCAATGCGATCTCGTCGATTTCCTGATCCAATTCGGCAAGGTCCACCGGTGCGACCTCTTCCAGGACGAGCTCCGCGAAATCGTCGAGATCGTCCGGGTCGGCGCCCGGGTCATCCGCTCGCGCCGATCGCTGCGGCGGGGACGCGACAAACTCGACCTCCGGGTCTCCCATCAGCTCGGACCAGAGACGCGCCGCAGCGGTGCGGGCCACCGCGGTCGACTCGACGAGCATGTCCTCATCGAACAGAAAGCCCATGCGCTCCGCCGCTGCGAGTGCCGGCTCGAGTGCCTCGGACAGGGCCGCAGTCTCCTCGATCGTCTCCTGGTTGCGCAGCACGGCAACCTGCCTGCCCTCGACCGACCGGATCCCGAAGGCGATCCCGATCGCGCCATACTCCTCGGCGAACACGACGAGCGCAGCCCGAGCCGGGCCCACCGGAAGGAAGCCCACGTTCAGGACCGGCGTATTCAACGCCGGACGCAGGGCGAGCAGGCTCGCCTCCGACAGCGGCAGAGGCTCGGAGAGGCGTCGGAACATGTCCTTGCATCGGGCGGGGAGACCGGAACCTTGAGTGCGGCTCGCAGGTCATCGCCGGCGGAAGCCGGCGGAAAGAAAGGCCGAATCCAATGGCCCTCCCGAGCGACCCACCACCCGAAAGGACCTTTCGCGCGTCTTCGAGAGGGATACACTCTCCGATGGTCTGACACGCCCCGATCCCACGACAGAGCGCCGCATGGCCGGGGCGCGAGCTTCAAAGCGGTTCTGCGATCGGGCGTCATCGCCGGCAAGCCGCGAGCACGAATCCAGGTCCTCTGCTCCAGCCGAGCCAACGAAAGATCCAGCCAACGTGACAGTCACCGAGAGCTCCAGCGAGAAGCCTTCCCAGCCAGTCGACAGCGTCGCGATCCGATTCGCGGGCGATTCTGGCGACGGCATGCAGCTCACCGGATCGAAGTTCACCGACGAGACCGCCCTCGCCGGGAACGACCTCTCCACCTTCCCGGATTTTCCGGCCGAGATCCGTGCTCCTGCGGGCACGATGGCAGGGGTTTCAGGCTTCCAGATCCATTTTTCCAGCCACGACATCCACACACCCGCCGACCGTCCCGACGTCCTGATCGCCTTCAATCCGGCCGCCCTGCGGGCCAACGCAGAAGACGTTCGCGCGGGCGGCATGGTGATCATCAACGCGGACTCATTCAACAAGAAGGCGCTCGATCGTGCGGGCTACCGAGAAGATCCCCTGCCCGATCTCCGTGATCGCTTCCAACTCGTGGAGATTCCCTTCACGACGCTCAACCGCGAGGCGCTTCAGGGACTCGACCTCAGCCAGCGCGAGATGGATCGCTGCAAAAACTTCTTCGCGCTCGGACTGCTCTGCTGGCTCTACGGTCGACCGATGGCCGCGACCGAGCGCTGGCTCTCGGGCAAGTTCAAGGGCGACGTACTCGAAGGCAATCTGCGCACGCTACGGGCGGGCCACGCCTTCGGTGAGACGACGGAGCTCTTTCCCGTTTCCTTCGTCGTGCCTTCGGCCAAGCTCGAACCCGGCACCTACCGAAACATCACGGGCAACCAGGCCCTGGCCTGGGGCATCGTGGCCGCCGGCGTGCAGATGGACCGCGAGGTCTTTCTGGGAGCGTACCCGATCACGCCCGCCAGCGACGTGCTCCACGAAGTAGCACGCTACCGACACTTCGGCGTGAAGACGCTGCAGGCGGAGGACGAGATCGCAGCCGTCTCGGCGACGATCGGCGCAGCTTTCGCAGGGATGTTGGCTGTGACTGTCTCGAGCGGCCCCGGCTTCGTGCTGAAGCAGGAAGCCCTTGGGCTCGCGGTGATGGTGGAGCTTCCCCTGGTCGCCATCAACGTTCAGCGCGCGGGGCCCTCGACCGGCTCGCCGACCAAGACCGAGCAGGGTGACCTGCTGGCCGCGCTCTTTGGACGTCATTCACAGAGCCCGCTCCCGATCCTCGCCGCTTCGACGCCAGGCGACTGCTTCCACACCGCCCTCGAGGCCTTCCGGATCGCCGTGCGATACATGACGCCGGTCGTCCTGCTCTCGGACGGCTATCTGGCAAACAGCGCCGAGCCCTGGCTGATCCCCGACGTGGACGCACTCGAGCGCCAGACGGTCGAGTTCGCCCGGCCGCCCGAGGTCGGCGAGTTCCAGCCCTACGCCCGCCATCCCGAGACGCTGGCCAGGCCCTGGGCGATCCCGGGCACGCCGGGCCTCGAGCATCGGATCGGGGGCCTGACGAAGCAGGACGTGACGGGCAACGTCAGTTACGAGCCCGCGAACCACGGCAAGATGATCGCCTTGCGCAAGCAGAAGATCGAAGGCATCGAAAAGGATCTGCCTCCGGTCGAGATCGATGGACCCGACGCGGGCGAGCTGCTCGTCGTGGGATGGGGCGGGACGCGCGGCGCGATCACGGCCGCGGTGGAGGCGGCTCGAGCCGAGGGACTCTCCGTTTCACAGATTCATCTCCGGCATCTGAACCCCTTCCCTTCGAATCTGGGGGAGGTCATGGGGCGATTCCGGAAGGTGTTGCTGCCGGAGCTCTCGGACGGTCATCTGGCGCTGCTGCTGCGGGCCCGGTACCTGGTCGACGTACGCTCGTTCTCGAAGATCGAGGGCCAACCATTCAAGATCGGGGAGCTGGCAGAGGCCATCCGCAAGCTCCACGCGGAGGCATGACACCATGTCTGCAGAACCGGCCGCCAAGGTTTCTCGCAAGGATTTCGTGTCGGACCAGGACGTGCGCTGGTGTCCGGGATGTGGCGACTACTCGATCCTGGCCAACGTGCAGCGCGTCATGCCCGAGCTCGGCGTCCCGCGAGAGAACGTGGTCTTCGTGTCGGGAATCGGCTGTTCGAGCCGCTTTCCCTACTACATGAACACGTACGGCTTCCACACGATCCACGGTCGGGCACCGGCCTTTGCGACGGGCATCAAGGTGACCCGCCCCGAGCTCTCGGTGTGGATCGTGACCGGCGACGGCGATGGTCTCTCGATCGGCGGCAACCACCTCCTGCATACGATCCGGCGCAACGTCGACACCCAGATCCTGCTCTTCAACAACCGGATCTACGGTTTGACCAAGGGACAGTACTCGCCGACCTCCAGCGTGGGCATGAAAACGAAATCGACGCCACAGGGATCCATCGATCATCCTGTGGATCCGATCTCCTTCGCCCTCGGTTGCGGAGCGACCTTCGTCGCGCGCACGATCGACGTGGACGCCAAGCACATGCAGACGATCCTGACGCGAGCCCACGCACATCGGGGTACGGCCTTCGTCGAGATCCTCCAGAACTGTCCCGTATTCAACGACGGCGTCTGGGACGAGGTGCAGGATCGCAAGACCCGCACACAGGCCTCGCTCGTGCTCGAGCATGGCGAGCCGCTTGTCTTCGGACAGCCGGGACGCCGGCAGGGCGTCGCGATCCAGGATGGAATGCCCAGCCTGATCGATCTCGCCGACGACGATGATCCGACCGAGAAGGGGGTGGTGGTGCACGACGAGCGCCGGGAAAGTCCCTCTTACGCCGGCATCCTCGCGTCGCTCCAACGACCGGATTTCCCGCTCCCCGTCGGCGTCTTCCGCGCCGTCGAGAAGGCGACCTACGAGACGATGCTGCAGCGGCAGGTCGACTCGGCCATCGCCGAGCGGGGACGCGGTGATCTGCGCGCCCTGCTCCACTCCGGAGATACCTGGACGGTCTGATCCTGCCGCAGTGGCGCAGCAGCGAGGACCGATTCACGATGATTGCCTGGGAGACTCTCTCGACGATTTCCGGCAGCCCCGGGTCCCTCCCTCTCTCACTCCATCGCCGTGGACAGGAATACGTCATTCGGGCCGGCGCTGTCGAGTTGATGAGCAGCCACCGGTCCGGATCGGAGGCTGCCCTCGCGCGATTGGCCGGCGCGGCCCTTGCGACCACGCAGCCTGCGGCTGTAGATGCCCCCGGCCATTCCGACTCGGCTCGCACCGAGGCGGACGCAGCACGCCGCGTCCTGGTCGGAGGGCTCGGAATGGGATTCACGGCGGCCGCCGCGCTCGAGACGTTTCCCCACGCTCGAATCGACGTGGTGGAGATCGAAGATCGGATCGTGGACTGGAATCGACGCTGGCTCGCTCCCCTCGCGAACCGTCCGCTGGACGATCCGCGGCTGGACCTGCTCGTCGACGACATTGGCAAAGTGATCGCATGCGCCGCCGCCGGACCAGCCTGCGGCCGATTCGACGTCCTCCTGCTCGATGTCGACAACGGGCCCGAAGCCCTGAGTCGACGTCAGAACGCGCGACTCTACGAACCCGACGGACTCGCCATGACGGCTCGCGCTCTGCGCCCGGATGGCGTCGCGGCCTATTGGTCAGCCGGTCCCGACGAAGCCTTCGGCAAGCGTCTCGCCCGCTCGATGGAGCACGTCGAAATCCACCGCGTCCCGCCGCACACCGGATCTCGTGGGCGCGCGCGGCATACCATCTGGCTGGCGCGGCCACACGCATGATCGGATCCAGACGGGTCGAAGGGGCGGATCGTCTGTCGTAGCATCGAGGCTCCCCGAAACGAGATGGAATGAACCCGGAACGAGTGCCCGCGCGCTCGGGAGCACTCGAGAGCTTGGAGTCGAAACGATCGGCAGTGGCGGCGGAGACTGCACTCCAGCCTGTCTCTCCCCTTGCCCCGCTGCGCGAGACGCAATTCGTCAGCTGCTGGCTCGCAGGGGCGCTATCGGCCTCGGCGAACTGGATGCTCGGGCTGAGCGTCCCCTATCTGGTCTACGAGATGACCGGCTCGAGCGCCTGGCTCGGAGTCGCCGCACTCGCCTCCCAGGGTCCTGCGATCATCGCCTCGCCCCTGGGAGGTCTATGGGCCGATCGTTTCCCGAAGCGGATGGTCCTGCTGTGCTCGCTCGGCATCCAGGTCGGCATCGCGCTCTCGCTCTTCCTGACCAGCAGGGCTGGAGCCCTGGCGTTGCCATCCCTGCTCGGCCTGGCCGCCACCATGGGATTCGCGTCGGCGACGCATCTATCGGCCTACCAGTCTTTCGTCGCCGAGATCGTTCCGAGAGGCCAGATCGCCCCCGCCTATCGATTGAATGCGATCCAGTTCAACGTCTCGAGAGCCCTCGGACCGGCCGCCGCGGGATTCGTCCTCGCTCAGTGGGGCGCCACGATGGCCTTTCTCGTCAACGCCGTCGCCTATCTGCCCCTCGCGATCGTGCTGCTGTTCCTTCGACCGCACCCTTCGGATCGAGCGATCCCCGAGAGCCTGCTCTCGGATCTTCGCGCGGGCGCGCGGGTCGTCTGGCGGGATCGACGACTCCGTGTCGCGCTGATGACTTCAACGGTGACGGCGATGTTCGGCATGGGCATCCAGCCGCTGATCGCCGGGCTCGCGAAGGACGTCTTCCTCGTGGGGGAGCAGGGGCTCGGCATCCTGGTCTCGTCGATCGGCGTGGCCGCTTTCGCAACGGCGCTTCTGACTGTCTGGCTCGGTGACCGGATCCGTCGGTCGGCTCTCGTGCAATGGGGGTTCGTGCTGTACGGATCGGGCCTGTGGGTCGTGGCGTCGACGAGCGACTTCCGGTTCGGTGTCGTCGGCTTCGCGATCACGGGATTGGCGCACGTCCTCGTGAACGTATCGATCACGACCTCGATCCAGATCCACGTCCCCACCGTCTTCCGCGGTCGTGTCACCTCCCTCCAGCTGATGAGCATCATCGTCTCGATGCCGATCGGCGCGCAGCTCGGCGGTCTACTCGGCGCGGTCTCCGGGCTCCCGACGGTCGTCGCCCTCTACGGCAGCCTTCTCGTCGCGTACGCGTTCTGGGCCTGGCTGCGGTTGGACGGGCTGCGCGATCTCGACTGAAGCAAGGCCATCCTCCCCACGGACGACCACTCAAGTTCGCAACCGCCGGAGACGATCAGCTCCAGCAGCACGCGATCATTCCAGTCGAGCGCGCGCGGTCGCAAGATCGGGTCGATCCCGGCTCTTCGCTCGCCTGCTCCCCGAAATGGCAAACCTGCGGAAACGCTGGGACGCAAAGCCAGTGCCCTCTCCGTCGCAGGAGCGGAAGGGTCGAACGGCCACCGAAGGAGCCCCATGAGCCATCCGATCGAAGAGCCCGCCGAACGCCCGTCCTCTGCGGACGCGACGCGAACCTTCTTCATCGGACGCCAACCGATCCTCGACCCCGATGGGCGGATCGTTGCGCACGACCTGCTCTTCCGGGATGCACCCGATTCCGAACGGGCCGAGTTCAGCGACGGGTTCCGGGCGACCGCCCGCGTACTCGTCGCGGCCCTCGCCGGCTTCGGGGCGGAGACGCTGCTGGGAAACCTCCCGGGCTTCGTGAATGCGGACCCGCGGCTCGACATCGCCCGCCACACGGATGCACTGCCTGCATCCCTCCTCGTATTCGACATTCCTCCCCTCGTCACGGTCGACGACGCGCTGGTGGAAAGGATCGAGGTACTTCGGGGTGAGGGATTCCGGATCTGCCTCGACGACTTCGGATACCGCGATCCGCGCGGGGCACTGTTGCCCTACGCCAGCTTCGCCAAAGTGGATGTGAGCCGGAATCGTCCTCTCACCCTTCGAAAAATCGCGCGAGAGCTCGACGAGCAGAGCGTCGGAAAGATCGCCGTCCACGTCGAGACGTACGAGACACATCGTCTGGTCCTGCGTCAGGGCTGGGATCTCGTGCAGGGCTACTACTTCGCCCGCCCCGAAACCCTCGCCCGCGAGCGCGTATCCACCCATAGCGTGGCCCTGCTGGACATGATCGCGGCGATCGACGAAGAGACGCCGGTCTCCGAGGTCGGCGAGCGCCTGCGCACCGTGCCCCATCTCATCGTGAATCTCCTGAGCATGGCCAACCTGATGCGCGGCACGCCCGCCCAGCGGATCGACTCGCTCGAGCAGGCCCTCGTCATGGTCGGTCGCAGCCAGCTCCTGAGCTGGCTGCACCTCCTGCTCCTCGCCAGCGACGACGAGCAGGGCTGTGCGCACCCCCTCTGCCGGATGGCGGCCGTACGCGGAAAGACCATGGAGTCCCTGGCCCGAATCCGGCTCGAAAAGCGGATCGGAAGCCACGAACTCGAGCCGAGCCGGGCCGCGTTGACCGGAATGCTCTCGCTGACGCCGGCCCTCTTCGGGATGACACCGAAAGCGATCTCACAGAAGCTGGCACTCGACTACTCGATCGAGACGGCCCTGATGCGTCGAGAAGGGACGCTCGGCAAGCTACTCACGCTTCGAGAACGGCTTGAAGAAAACGATCTCGACGCCGTCGCGGCGATGCTCGACGAACTCGGGCTCACGCCCGCCGAGCTCCAGCACAGCGAGGTCGAGGCCGCCGCCTGGGCCAACGGACTCTCGGCTATGCCGACCAACCGCGCCGCACGCACCGTACGGCGATGAACGCGCGACGCGTCGCCCTTCCGCCGATCAGCCGGCCAGCCCCGGCGCGTGCTTCGCCAAAGTGTCGCCGATCTCCGCCGGGGAAGGAGAAACCGCGACCCCGTTCGCCTCCAACGCCGCGATCTTGTCGGAAGCCTTGCCCTTGCCGCCGGCGATGATGGCCCCCGCATGCCCCATGCGCTTTCCAGCCGGAGCGTTCTGTCCCGCGATGAAAGCGGCCACGGGCTTCGTCATGTTCGACCGCACGAACTCGGCGGCCTCTTCCTCGGCGGATCCGCCGATCTCTCCGATCATCACGACGGCCTTCGTTTCCGGGTCCGCTTCGAAGAGCGTCAGCGCGTCGATGAAGCTCGTCCCGATCACGGGATCACCCCCGATGCCCACACAGCTCGACTGGCCGATGTCCAGTCTCGAGAGCTGGTCGACGGCCTCGTAGGTGAGGGTGCCCGAACGGGAGACCACGCCGACCGGACCGGGACGCGTGATCTGCGCGGGCATGATCCCGATGCGGCATTGTCCTGGCGTCACGACGCCGGGGCAGTTCGGGCCGAGCAGCCGCGTGCGACTGCCTGCCAACGCCGCCTTGGCTCGCGCCATGTCGATCACCGGGATGCCTTCGGTGATGCAGACCGCGAGGCCCAGCTCGTTCTCGGCCGCCTCCAGGATGGCATCCGCGGCCCCCGGCGGCGGGACGAAGATCACCGACGCATTGGCGCCGGTGGCAGCCACCGCCTCCCGGACCGTATCGAAGACGGGAAATCCCGCGATTTCGGTCCCACCCTTGCCGGGATGGACGCCGCCGACGACCTGCGTACCGTACTCGCGCGAGAGCCCCGCGTGAAAGGTTCCCATCCGGCCCATGCCCTGCACGATCAGCTTCGTCTCTTTGTCGCAGAGGATCGCCATCTCAGGCTGCTCCCTTCACGGCGGCCACAGCCAGCTCGCCCGCTTCCTTCAGCGTCTCCGCCGGAGTGATGTTCAGATCCGACTTCGCCAGGATCTCGCGTCCCTCCACCGACTTCGTCCCCTGCAGACGAACGACCAGCGGTACGGTCACTCCGAGGTCCGCCGCCGCCGCGACGACCCCCTCGGCGATGAGATCGCAGCGAACGATGCCGCCGAAAATGTTCACGAGAATGGCCTTCACGTTCTCGTCGCGCAGGATCAGCTTGAAGGCTTCCTTCACCTTCTCCTTGTCCGCGCCCCCTCCGGCATCGAGGAAGTTCGCGGGCCTGCCTCCGCAGTAGTGGATCATGTCGAGCGTCGCCATCGCGAGACCCGCACCGTTCACCATGCAGCCGATGTCGCCGTCGAGCCCGACGTAAGCCAGATCGATTTCCTTCGCAGCCCGCTCGCGCGCATCCTCCTCCTCCGGATCCCGCAGCGCAGCGATCTCCGGATGCCGGTAGAGCGCGTTGTCGTCGAAGCCCAGCTTGCCGTCGAGCGCGTAGAGATCCCCCTCCGTCGTCAGGACGAGAGGATTGATCTCCACCTGAGAGCAATCTTTCTCGAGAAAGACGCGATAGAGGTTCGTCACGAAGGCGACGAATTTCTTGACCTGGTCCGAGGTCAGACCGAGCCTGAAGCCGAGGTCGCGAGCCTGGTACTCCCAGAGACCGGCATTGGGATCGACGAGCTGGGTCAGGATCTTCTCGGGCGTGTTCTCCGCGACCTCCTCGATCTCCATACCGCCCTCGGTCGACGCGACGATCGCGAACTTCTCCGCGGCCCGATCGAAGAGGAGGGCGAGGTAGTACTCCTTCTCGATGTTCGAGCCCGCCTCGACGTAGACCTTGCGGACGAGCTTTCCCTCCGGTGGCGTCTGCGGCGTATGCAGGGTCATCCCGAGGATCTCGCTCGCCGCCTTCTTCGCCTCGGAGGCCGAGCGGACGACCTTCACGCCGCCCGCCTTGCCCCGGCCTCCCGCGTGCACCTGTGCCTTCACGACGACGACGGGCGTCCCGAGGTTCTTCGCGGCGCGCTCCGCCTCTTCGGGTGTCGTCGCGAGTTCGCCGTCCGGCACGGCGACGCCGTACTCGCGGAAGAGCGCCTTGGCCTGATACTCATGAACGTTCATGTCCACTCCGTCGAAAGCTCGATATGGTGTCGGATGAGGTGCCCGGAGCCCCTGATCCGGGGCTCAGAGCTCGATCTGCGAGACCAGAGTCCGCACATGATCGACGGAGGCATCGAAGGCCTTCTGCTCCTCCGCGTTCAGCTCGAGCTCGATGATACGCTCGAGCCCCCCCGCGCCGATGATGCAGGGCACGCCGACGTAGAGGCCCTCGACCCCGTACTCGCCCTCGCACAGGCAGGCGCAGGCCAGTACCCGCTTCTTGTCACGAAGGAACGCCTCCGCCATCTCGATCGCCGAGAGCGCTGGCGACACGAAGGCCGAGCCCGTCTTCAGGAGCCCGACGACCTCGCCCCCCGCCTGCTTCGTGCGCTCCACGATCGCCTCGATGCGATCCTGGGGAATCAGCGTCTCGATCGGAATCCCGGCTACCGTGCAGTATCGGACGAGCGGGACCATGGTATCCCCATGGCCGCCGAGCACGAGCGCCGTCACGTCCTTCACCGAGACTCCGAGCTCCCAGGCCACGAAGCTCCGGAAGCGCGTCGAGTCGAGCACGCCGGCCATGCCGATCACCCGGCTCTTCGGGAAGCCCGAGATCTCCTTGAAGGTGTAGACCATCGCATCCAGGGGGTTCGAGATCACGATCACGAAGGCGTCCGGGGCGTGCTCACGCACCCCTTCGGCTACCTGCTTCATGATCGAGAGATTCGTCTTCAGGAGATCGTCCCGACTCATGCCGGGCTTGCGAGCGAGACCCGCCGTGATGATCACGACGTCCGCTCCAGCGATATCGGCGTAGTCGTTCGTGCCACTGATGCGCGCGTCGGAACCCACGAGTGGCGAGCCTTCGGCCATGTCGAGCGCCTTGCCCTGGGGCAACCCCTCGACGACGTCGAAGATCACGACGTCTCCGAGTTCGCGATAGGCAGCCTGCTCTGCGAGCACGCCCCCGATGTTTCCTCCGCCGATCAATGCGATCTTCGGTCTGGCCACGGAATCCCCTCCTTGCGTTGCTCTCGTTCTCTCGACGCTCTCGTTCTCGTTCTCGCTCGCTCGCTCGACGTAACGGTTCCCGGCTTCTCGCCGTCTGTCGACTTCTCTCCGACCTCGGCTCTTCGACGTCAGTCCCGACTCTACCTCTCGTTCGTCACGGCCGGCATTCTTCACCTCGGGGCCGGGCCCAATGGTCCGCGCGCGACTCAGTCCCGGGTCGGCGGGAGGCGGACACGCAGGGAGAGCTCCTCGAGCTGCTCGCTGTCGACGGCCGAGGGCGCCTCCATCAGCAGGTCCTGACCGCGCTGGGTCTTCGGGAAGGCGATCACGTCCCGGAGACTGTCTGCACCGGCGAGCTGCATCACCCAGCGATCGAATCCAAAGGCAAATCCACCATGCGGGGGCGCACCGACGTCGAGCGCCCTCAGCATGAATCCGAAGCTCTTCTCCATCTCCTCGCTGGAGTAGCCCATGATCTCGAGAATCGTCCGTTGCACGTCGCTTCGATGATTGCGCAGACTTCCCGACCCGAGCTCGACACCGTTCAGCACGACGTCGTAGTGTGTGCCTCGCACCTTCTCGGGAGCCGTCTCGAGGAGCGGCAGATCCTCCTCCACCGGGGCCACGAAGGGCTGATGGACGTAGGCCAGCCGACCTTCGGCATCCCGCTCGAAGAGCGGGAAATCCACCACGAGCAGGGGATCCCAGCGGCGACCGTCGACGCGTCCGAGACGATTGCCGAGGTCGTCGCGCAGTCGCGAGAGGATCGCGTTGGCCCGATCCGCAGCGTCCGCCTGGAAGAAGATCACCATGCCCGGCTCTGCGCGGCAACGCACCCGGATTGCCTCGATCTCGGCCTCGCCCAGGAACTTCGTGATCGGCGACTTCCAGGATCCGTCCGGTTCGACCCGGATCCAGCCCAGGCCACGCGCACCGAGCTCCTTGCGGACGAGCTTCTCGAGACGATCGATCTCGCCGCGCGAAAGCTCTCCGGCATCCGGGATCGGCAGCGCCTTCACGAGCCCACCGGACTCGGCGACACCACGGAAGGCCTTGAAGTCACTCGTCTCGAAGACGTCCGTCAGGTCGACCAGCTCCAGCAGCACGCGGGTATCGGGGCGATCGCAGCCATAGCGATCCATGGCGTCGGCCCAGGTGATCCGCTGGAAGGGCGCCTCGAGCTCGACGCCACAGGCGCGGCAGCCGTCGACGGTGACCCGTTCGAGCACGGCGAGGATCTCCTCGACACCGGCAAAGGAGAGCTCGAGGTCGATCTGCGTGAACTCGAGCTGTCGGTCGGCGCGCTGGGCCTCGTCGCGGAAGCAGCGCGCGATCTGGAAGTAGCGATCGCAGCCGGCGATCATGAAAAGCTGCTTCATGATCTGGGGCGACTGCGGCAGTGCGTAGAAAGATCCCGGATGGAACCGACTCGGCACCAGGAAGTCCCGCGCGCCCTCCGGTGTTGCCCGGGACAGGATCGGCGTCTCGATCTCGAGGAAGCCCTGATCCGAGAGCGACTCGCGCACGGCGCGAGCAAGGTCGTGTCGGATCTGGAGGGCTCGCTGCAAGGGCGGGCGGCGGAGGTCATGAAGCCGGTGCTGGAGCCGGACCGATTCGTCGACCGGGATCTCCTCCTCGATCGCGAAGGGCGGCACCTCCGCGGCATTCAGGATCCGCAGCTCGTGCACGTCGAGCTCGATCGTACCGGTCGCCATGGTCGGATTGATCGTGTCTTCGCTGCGCGTCTCGATCACGCCACGAGCCATGATCACCCACTCCGAACGCAGATGATGCGCCCGCGCATGGGCTTCGGGCGCCGACTCCGGCCGGAAGACGATCTGCACGAGGCCGGTCTTGTCCCGAAGGTCGACGAAGATCACGCCCCCATGATCGCGGCGGCGATGAACCCAACCGGCCAGCACCACCTCGTCGCCAATGGCGGCGGACAGGATGTCTCCACAGCGATGGCTGCGACGCAGAGTTCCCATTCCATCGAGCTCGACGCTCTGCGTGACCATCCAGGCTCCCCAGGCTCCCGGCAGGAGGCGTTCCGATTCCATACGCCCGGCATCCCCGACGCCGCGGACGGCCTGGGATCGAGCGACCTCGAGTGGTGGAGGGGAACCAGAAAACGTTGCGAAATCGGCCGTTTGGATAGCAACCGCGCCCGCGCCTGTCAATTCTGCCGGGTGTCTCCGGGGCGCGTCGGATCAAACGCCTCGGGCGACGACGGCGGTAGGTCGCTGGCGGAGCAGATGCGGTTGCGACCTTCGCTCTTCGCCCGATACATCGCCTTGTCGGCGGCATCGAGCAGCTCGTTGCCCGACGAGCCGTGCGGCGGACAGGTCGCCACGCCAATCGAGATCGACACCTGGAAGCCACCTTCCCCGCCCCCGGACTCGAAGAGATGCCCCGCCACCGTCCGCCGGATCCGCTCGGCGACGGCCAGGGCCGTCTCATGGGGCGTGTCGACGAGCAGGATCGTGAACTCATCCCCGCCATAGCGGGCCAGTGTATCCACCTGACGCACGCATTGCGCCAGCAGGTCGGCCAGCCGTCTCAGCGTATCGGAGCCGACGAGATGTCCGAAGCGATCATTCACGGTCTTGAAGCGATCCAGGTCGAGGAAGAGCACCGAGAGAGGATTGCCGTAACGCGCCGCGCGCTGGATCTCGTTGTCCGTCGTCGTCAGCAGGTAGCGCGCGTTGTAGACACCGGTCACGTCGTCCACGAAGGCTCGCTCTTTCGCCTGGTGATAGCGCTCGGCCGTATCGAGGGCGCTGCACGATCGCCTGGCAATGATGCGGGCCGCCTCGAGGTCGGCCTCGTCGAAGCGAGCGCCCTCGGAGAGGATCCAGACATGCCCGACTTCGCGATCCTGCCCCCGCAGCGGCACCGAGAGAAGGGCGCCGGGCGCCTCCAGGCCCGCCCGACCGAGGACGTGGTGGAGTGGGCCGAAGGGCACGACCGCCACCTCGCCCTCCCCGAGCGAGCTGGCGATCGCCTTCTCCTCGATGAGTCGATGACAGATGTCCGTGTGGGCGGGGTCTTCGAAGCCCCGAGTCGCAACACCGGCACCCTGAGGCGCCGGACTCGGCGCAAAAACGGCGATGCCGCGGCTCCGATCGAGGCTCTCGAGCAGCAGGTCCAGCGTCAGGGAGTAGAGCTTGCCCGGCTCGAGACAGGCTGCCAGCGACTCGCATGCGCGCTCGACGCCGAGCCGTCGCTCGAGCTGCGCCGATCTGCGCTCCGCGACCAGCAGGCGCGCCAGCGTCCCGACCACCAGCGGCAGGACCTCCATTCGACTCGGATCGACCCGGACCGGCCCCGGGCTGTCCGCCGAGAAGTCCGCTCCGGCGATCGGCCCCGACGGCAGAATCGACTCGGCCACGGCCACACGGGCGATCGCGCTACCCGGGCGGTCCCAGGAGCGCCATGCGGGATCGGCGAGGATCGCGCCGGCATCGGAACCGAAGGCGATCAGAATCAGCAGCGGGGCTCCCGATGAGGCATCGGCCGCACGAGGCGCAGATTCGAAGGACGCGCAGGAGAATCGGGCAAGTAGCCCCAACGCCGAGAGGCCCCTCGTCAGGGAGGCGGCCGCGCCCTTCGCCCCTTCACCGACCAGCAGGACCGGAATCGGCCCCTGCGCTCCCGAATCGGACATCGATCTGCCTCCCGGACGGGATCGGCCACGAGGACGTCCTGCTCGCGTACCCCGAAAGCTTCGTCATCGGCCGGAAGATTGACGGCCTTGAGCGCGGCTGTCGAATCGCTCGGGGTCTGGCGACGAGGGCCGCGGGGGCGGCCGTCGAAGCTTCCCGTTGCCGAATGCTTCACACCGCAGCGACGGCCAGACGCATCGAGGTCACCCGCCCGAGCAGGGAGTCTTCGACACAGATCGACTCCCCACCGAGCGCGAGCACCCCCTGCTGCAGCATCTCAGGAGGGTGTCCCGTCCCCTGCCGACGCGAGGCGTCGGGCCGGTCGACGACGGAGACGAGCACACTGCTGGCCCGCTCACCCTCGAGCCTGCGCGCGAGAAGCGTCAGCGGCTCCCCTGCCCGCGACTCACCGAGCCTCAACCGCAGGAGCTGATTCAGCAGCCGCTCGAGGACAACGGACGTCCCGACGATCCGGGGCAGATCCGGAGGCATCAGGACCTCGAGATCGAGCTCCTCACCGAGTTCCTGCCGCAGGCGGTCGGCTACACGCAGAATCACCCCGGCCACGTCGAAACGACTCTGGGCACGTTTGCCGCCGCGCATCGCCCGCTGCAGCTCCTGCAGCCATTTCCGTGCCTCCTCGAGGGATCCGCGGCTGCCCTCGAGCAGATCCCGCTGCCGCTGGGTCAGCACGGCCTGCAGCTCGGACGAAGCGGCCTGGATCGAGTCCATCGCCTCTCCCAGAGGCGCCGCCACCTCTTCCAGGAGACCACCGAGCTGATCCTCGTTGGACGGCTCCTCGAGCAGGACCATGATCACGCCGACGCGGTCGTCCTCGGCGTCGATCGGCGACGCCAGACCCGTGTAGCCATGGCCCGCCTCGCGCAGCTGCAGACGAGCTGCGCGACCGCCCTGGAGAACCGAGGCCGTCGCCGAGAGGACTGCCTCCCTCGCGCCCCCTCCGAAAACCATCGCAAGGGGCTGACCGATCGGATCCTCGGCACCGTCGGCGAAGATGGAGCAGAACGCCGGATTCGCGTAGACGATGCGGCCCTCTGGATCTCCGACGAGGATCGGAGTCTGGACGTAGCCCAGCAGCGAGATCGACTCCGCGGCGCTCATGAGCTCCACTCCACGAGCCCGGCCTCGATCATTCGATGCAGTGAGCGCAGCGCTTCGAAGCGGTCCATTCCCGACACCGAGACGAGGTCCTGCAAGGAGGTGCGCCCATCGATCATCGAGAGCAGGAACCCCGCACTCGGCGGCAGATTTCGACCCTGCATCTGCATCGCGTCGTTTCCGACGAGCCTCGGAATCCGCGTCTGATCCTCGAACTGGGCGCGATAGCGTTGGTAGAGACGCGCACGCAGCAGCTCGGCCATCGCCTCGCATTCGAGGCCTGCTCCCGACGGCGCGTTCGAGAGCAGATCGAGCGCTGCCTCCTCGCCTCCGGCGCGAAGGAGCCGCCTGGCTTCGTCCATCAGATGTGCGGCACAGCGTTCCGTCGAGCCACCGCGGGGCTTCGCGCGACGATCGGCGTCGCGCATGTATTCGAGCGCCTCCTCGTTGCCCGGATCGAGATCGAGGACCTCGCGCCAGTAGAGGAAGGCGTCGGCGACCTCACCGGTCCCATAGGACTCCAGCCCCTGCTGCAGCAGGCTCGCGACCTTCGCCTCGGTCGAGTCGTGCATTCAGCCCACCTCAGCCCTTCAGCTGGACCTCGTAGAGGTCGTGTTCTTCGATGATCTCCTCGATCTCGGCATCCGAGAGCGTCCCGGTGGAGCTGACCGTGATCGACTGTTCCTTGCCGGTCGCGAGATCCCGCGCCGACACGCTGACGATGCCGTTGGCGTCGATGTCGAAGCAGACCTCGATCTCCGGCTCACCCTTCGGGGCCGGGCGAATCCCGGAGAGCACGAACTCCCCGAGCAGATCGTTCTCGGCCGCCAGGTCACTCTCGCCCTGCAGGACCCGGATCTTCACGGCCGACTGGTCGTCCCGGGTGGTGGTGAAGACGTGTCCCTTGCTGACGGGGACGGTCGTGTTGCGCTCGATCAGCCGGGCGAAATGGCCACCGTAGGTCCCGATGCCCAGCGACAGCGGAGTCACGTCCAGCAGCAGCATGTTCTGATCGGAATCGAGCAGGACCGCAGCCTGCACAGCGGCACCGAGCGCAACGACCTCGTCCGGATTCACACCCTTATGCGCCCGCTTGCCGAAATGCTCCATCACCCGACGCTGTACGAGAGGCATCCGCGTCTGCCCGCCCACGAGCACGACCTGATCGATGTCCCCCGGCTGTACGCCGGCGTCGACGCAGCATTGCTCCACGCTCTTCAGGGTGCCCTCGACGACGTCCTGAACGAGCGCTTCCAGGCTTTCCCGGGTCAGCTCGTAGTTGAGGTGTCGGGGGCCGTCGTCGGCGCTCGCGATGAAGGGAAGATTGATCTCGACGACCTCGCGCATCGAGAGGTCGCATTTGGCCTTCTCCGAGGCATCCTTCAGGCGTTGAAGCGCCATGGTGTCACTGCGGAGATCGAGCCCCTCGTTCTCCTCGAACCACTCCACGAGATGCTGTACGATCCGGCGATCGAAGTCCTCGCCGCCGAGGAAGGTATTGCCCGAGGTGGCGAGCACCTCGACGACGCCATCCGACATGTCGAGGATCGAGATGTCGAAGGTACCCCCGCCGAGATCGTAGACGGCGATCTTCTCGTCGCCCTTGCGGCTCATCCCGTAGGCGAGAGCGGCGGCGGTCGGCTCGTTGATGATGCGCAGGACCTCGAGACCGGCGATCTTGCCCGCATCCTTGGTGCACTGTCGCTGGCTGTCGTTGAAATAGGCAGGGACGGTGATCACGGCCTCCTGCACCGTCTCGCCGAGATACTCCTCGGCGACCCGCTTCATCTCCCGCAGGATGATGCCCGCGATCTCGGGGCAGGTGAAGGTTTTGCCGCCGATCTTGATGCGCGGATCCTCGTTCGGCCCGCGCACGATCTCGTAGGGCGAAAGGTCGATCGACTTCTGCACCTCCGGATCCTCGAAGCGACGCCCGATCAGCCGCTTGGATGCGAAGATCGTGTTGCGCGCGTTCGTGATCGCCTGGCGCTTGGCGAGGTGTCCCACCAGCCGTTTGCCGTCCTGCGCGATGCCGAACATCGAAGGCGTGGTCTTGTAGCCTCCCGAGTTCGGCACCACCGTCGGCTGGCCGTTCTCGACCACTGCCACACAGGAATTCGTCGTTCCGAGGTCGATTCCGATCACCCGACTCATCCGCTCCCTCCTCGCGCCGCATCACGGCGTCCAAGGCGCAAGGAGGCCAGCGCCCTCCGCGCCCCTGTATTCCCGGCGTCGTTCTTGAGCGCCGTCTCGAACTCGTGCAATGCCGCGTCGATCTCGCCCCGCTCGCGAAGAATCTCGCCGAGCAACGTGTGATGGGCCGCGACCTCTGGAGCTCGAGCGATGCAGGTCTCCGCGTACTCCTGGGCCGGCGCCAGCCGCCCAAGCTTCAGGCAGATCCGCGCAGCGCGGTCATTCAGGTCGGGATCGTGCGGCCGGTAGAGCAGTACGTCCTCGAGCAGGGCCAGGACCTCCTGCAGCTCGGTCTCGCTCATGCGATCGTTCGAGGCCGCGAGAAGCTTGCTGGCCCGGGCACCGGCTGCCTGCAGCCGAAGAGCACCGAGCGCCTCCTTGAACTCGGCCCGACCGGGGTCGAAGCTGATCGCGATGCGGAGATTCGACTCGGCCTCCTTGAGACGACCGGCCTCTTGCGAGGCCTGTGCGGCCTTGAAGATCTGGAGGGCCTGTGCGCGACGCGCCTCGATCCCGGCATGATCGATCTTGAAGGGCATACGCTGACGCAGCCGCTCGAGCTTAGAGGTCCGATGGGAAGGCCCGGACGTGCCCGCTTCGGGGACGGCAGTGACTCCGGCGGTGATAGTCGCAGTCGCAGAAGCGTCCCGGGTCGCCGTCGCCGCGGCGCTGGCTCCCTGGTTCTCGACCTCGCAGAGATCCGGATCCGAGAGCATCTCGTAGGCCTCGAGGATCTTCTTGAAGATGCGGTCGAGCCGCTGTGCGAAATGCCCGATCTCGCGGCGGAAGTAGCGGTCTGGATGAAACTCCTTGGAGAGCTTGAAGTAGGCGCGCTTGACGGCCCTCGCCTCGACCCCCCGCTCCACGCCGAGTAGCTCGTGATAGGGTCGACCGAGCGATGCCTCGAACTCGAGAATACGGCGTTGGAGGGGGATGCCGATCTCGAGAGTCTCGTCGAGCAGCCTCTCGTCGATCGCGGGTCGAGCAGCTGGAGACACCTTCGAAGGCTTCGCGGGCGGGTCGTCCGGAGGAGTGGGATGCGCGCCCGAGGCGTTCGCGGAGCCGTCCGGTCCGACCGCGCGCAGCAATCCCTCCTCGACCCAGCGATTCAGGCAGCGATCCACCTCCGCAGGGGGGATCCCGCCGATCTCCCGCAGCAGCCGCCAGGGCGTCGCCCCATCGATCCGGGAGAGCAGGTAGCCTTCGGCCGCCGACAGACTGAGCCGTGTCGGATCCTCGTCCGACGCGAGGACGAGAACCTGTCCCATCGGATCCTGGACCGGGCGCGAGGCCTCCATGCTTCTCCCCAGCGAGGTCATGAGCCAGGCATGCCTCGACGGAAGTCTCATCGGCCCGATCCGGCCGAAATCTGAGGACGCATCGGGAACCGCTGGGCCCCGGAGAAGCTGCTGGACCACATTCCCGGAGAAAGCGAGTCTAAATCCCTACGAAATAACGTATCTCCGGTCACGCGCGGACGATCGGGAGGCGACACACAGGGCGGATGCCCAGGGCGTCGGACTCCAGCGGGGATCAGGCGCGGTTCCGGACGAGCAGATGCTCCAGGATCGCATTCTGTGCGTGCAGGCGATTCTCTGCCTGATCGAAGACCACACTTCGCGGACCGTCCAGGACCTCGGCGCTCACCTCTTCGCCCCGATGCGCCGGGAGGCAATGCATCACCCGGGCATCGTCGCTCCGCGCCAGCAGCGCCTCGTTCACCTGATAGGCCCGAAAGATCCGGCGACGCTGCTCGGCCTCCGCTTCCTGACCCATGCTCGTCCAGGTATCGGTGTAGACGAAGCTCGCTCCCCGGACCGCCTCGAACGGATCTTCGGTCCACAGGATCTCCGCCCCGCTGGCCTCCGCGAGAGGGCGGGCCCGGTCCATCACACGGGCCGACGGCCGATGGGTCCCGGGCGTCGCCAGCCGGAGACGCAGGCCGAGCACCGCCGCCAGCAGGATCAGGGAGTTGGCCACGTTGTTCCCGTCGCCCACGTACGCCAGCACCGCGTCGGTCGGCTTCATCACGCCGGCGATGGTCACGAGATCCGCCATCGCCTGGCAGGGATGCAGGAGATCGGTCAGGCCGTTCACCACCGGGATCGTCGCATCCCGAGCCAGCTGCTCGACCAGCTCATGGCTGTAGGTGCGCGCCATCAGACAGTCCACCCAGCGAGACAGGCTCCGGGCGACATCTTCAGGGCTCTCGCGCGTACCGATCCCGATCTGCTCGGGTCTGAGCAGGATCGCATGCCCCCCGAGTTGCGCGATGCCCGCCTCGAAGGTCACGTGGGTCCTCAGAGAGGGTTTCTCGAAGTACATCGCGAGGGTCAGCCCCTCGAGCGTGCGCGGCCGCTTGCCCGCGCGATGGCTCGCGCGCAGCTGGAGTGCGCGGTCGACGATCGACCACAGCTCCTCGGCGGGCCATTCCGCCACAGTCACGAAATCCTTGGGCATGCTTACTCGAATCTCATCCTCGTCCGTACCTTCGAATCCGTGCCTTCCAATCCATTCCGGCCAATGCGTTCCGTTCAGGAGGGGTCGCCTATTCGAAGAATGCGCAACTTCAGGGAACCAGCAGCGTTCCCACACCTGCGTCGTCGCTGAAGATCTCGAGCAGCACGGCGTGCACGACGCGTCCGTCGACGACGTGGGTCCGGGCCACACCCCCCGAGAGCGCCTGGATACAGCATTCCATCTTGGGAATCATGCCCCCCGCGATCGTCCCCTCGGCGATCAGCTTGCGACACTGCTCGACCGAGAGCTCGCTGATCAGCTTGCCCTGCGCGTCGAGCACGCCCTCGACGTCGGTGAGCAGGATCAGCTTCTCCGCCCGCAGCGCCGCGGCGATCGCCCCGGCGGCCTCGTCGGCATTCACGTTGTGGCTGCGCCCGACATCGTCCCCTCCGATCGGTGCCACCACGGGCACGAAGCCCGCGTCCATCGCCGCCTGCAGCACGTTTGGATCGACCGCCGTCACCTCTCCCACGCGCCCGAGATCCCGACCCTCGATGATCTTCCGGCGGACCCGGATCAGACCCCCGTCGCTGCCGGTGAGACCCATCGCGCGCCCGCCCGCCTGCTGGATCAACTCGACGATCTCCCGATTGACGCGCCCCCCGAGCACCATCTCGACGACCTCCATCGTCTCGTCGTCGGTCACCCGGCGCCCGTCCACGAAGGTCGATTGCTTGCCGAGACGCGCGAGAGTCGCCGCAATCTGTGGACCGCCGCCGTGTACGATCACGGGTCGCAGGCCGATGTGCTTCAGGAGCACGATGTCCGACGCAAAGGACGCCTGGAGCGCCTCGTCGGTCATCGCATGCCCGCCGTATTTCACCACGATCGTCTTGCCGAGCAGCCGCCTCATGTAGGGCAGCGCCTCGATCAGGACCTTCGCCTTGTCGACCAGCCTCTGCATCAATCTCCGCCTGTCACCCGGGCACCCTCGCCGTCTCTCAGGGTCGACCGGTTCCGCGCGAGCTCATCTGCCGGCGGGCCTCGGCCATCTCCTCGATGCTCTGAACGAGGCTACGGTACAGGAGCACGCTGCGAACGGCTGCCGAAAAAGCCGCTGCCAACACCTCCCCCGAACGGGGAGACGTCCTGCGGCCCGGCTCGAGGAAGATCCGGAGCACGCCCACCAGCTTCTCCCGCAGCTTGATCGGCACGCAGAGATAGGGACGGGCGACCCCATCGCTGGCGGTATCCACCGCCGGCCGGAACCGCCCCTCTTCCTCGGGCGAGTCGACGGCCACCAACTGACCGTTCTGAATGACGAGCCCGGTCAATCCCTCGCCAATCGCCAGGGAGACGCGATCTCCTCGTCGCCCCCCATCCGCCTCGGCCTCGATCTCGAGTCGCGAGCCATCGCGGGAGAGCAGGTGCAACGCCACGGGCGCCGCCCCCAGCTGGCTGGACACCGCCGCCAGTGCGCGACGCAGGACGAGCTCGGGCTCCACCTCCGAGGCCACCGCGTCGCAGATGGCGCGCGCCAGCTCGGCGTCGTCATTCCCTTCTGCGCCGTCGAAGGCCTCGTCGACGCCCTCGACCCCGATGACGCTCGACGCCTGGAGCAGCGCCTCGACATCGGGATCGGCTGCGAGAAACTCGGAGACCTGCATCCCGAGCAGACGCAGCAGGCTCGTCTCCTCGAAGACGAAGGGGTCGTCTTCCTGGCAATCGGTCAGGCAGAGCACGCCCACCGGGACACCGAGGCAGACGAGCGGTACGATGGCGAAGGCTGCACTCTGGTAGCGATCCGACGCTCGCCCCACGAAGCGCGCATCATGCCGGGCATCCGGCACGCTCAGCACCCGGCCCTCGACGAATGCCAGACCCGAAGCGCCCTCTCCCGGCTTGCGAGACTGCATTGCTTCGGCGTCGACGTCGGCCCCCCGGACCGCCACCACCGAGAGCCGTTGCCCATCGGCCTCCGCCAGCATCAACGAGACCCGGGAGGCCTGCAGGATCCGACTCGCTGCATCGACGATTCCCTGACGCAGCGCAGAGGCCCGCTCGCCTGGATCGGCCAGGCGAAGCAGCCGGGCGAGTCCCTCCATGCCCTCAGCCAGCCGATCGATCTGCGAACGGAGCCGGCGGCGATCGACATTGGCGCAATGGGAATCGAGTGCCCGACCCACCGCCAGCACGAGCTCCTCGTCGTGCAGCGGCTTCGCCAGGTAGTCGCAGGCTCCGAGCCGCAGGGCCTCGAGCACGATCTCCTGATCCGTCGAGGCCGAGAGCATGATCACGGAGAGATCGGGCCGCTGCTCGCGAAGGCGCGCCAGCACCTGGATGCCATCGATGTCCGGAAGACGGACGTCGAGGACGACGACCCCGATCGCGGGATCCGTCGCGATCTCGAGGGCGCTCCCTCCGTCCTCCGCGCGCACCGTCCTGAAGCCGGCGGCCGTGAGGATCTGATCGATCGCCTCGAGAAAAAACAACTCGTCATCCACGATCAGGACGTCGACCCTGGAGTCGCTCATGACTTCCCCCTCGAATCCCGCATCTCGCCTACAGCCCGCTCTCGCCTACAGGATGTACTGCGACAGGTCCTGATCCGCCAGCAGATCGCCGAGCCGTTTCTGCACCAGGGCCTCGTCCACCACGATCCGCTGCTGGCCAATGTCCGGTGCGTCGAAGGACAGCTCCTCGAGCAGCCGCTCCATCACGGTATGCAGACGCCGGGCCCCGATGTCCGCCGTCCGCTCGTTGACCGTCGCCGCGACGCCGGCGATCGCCTCGATGCCCGAAGGCTCGAAGACGAGATCGATGCCTTCGGTGGCGAGCAACGCCGTGTACTGCCGGACCAGGGAGTTCGCCGGCTCCGTCAGCACCCGCACCAGATCCGCGCGTCCGAGACTCGAGAGCTCGACGCGAATCGGAAAGCGCCCCTGCAGCTCGGGGATCAGATCCGAGGGCTTGGCGACGTGGAAGGCGCCGGCGGCGATGAACAGGATATGATCCGTCGAGACGGGACCGTGCTTCGTCTGGACCGTGGAGCCCTCGACGATCGGCAGCAGGTCCCGCTGCACCCCTTCCCGGGAGACGTCGGCGCCCTGTCGTCCGCCGCTTCCGACGGCGACCTTGTCGATCTCGTCGATGAAGACGATGCCGGTCTGCTCGACGCGCTGGACCGCCAGCTCCCGGACCTTGTCGGCGTCGACCAAAGCCTCCGCCTCCTCCTGGATCAGCGACTCGCGGGCGTCCCCGATCCGCAGGCGCCGACGCCGGGTCTTCTTCGGCATCAGGCCCGAGAGCAGATCCTTGAACTGAAATCCCATCTCCTCGACACCCTGAGGCGTCATGATCGAGAGCGAAGGGCCACCGCCCTCGTCCTTCAGCTCGAGCTCCACCTCCCGATCCTCGAGCTCGCCGAGGCGAAGCAGGCGCCGCAGCTTCTCCCGGGTCTCCGACGAGGCATCGCCCTCGGCGCCGGGTTCCGGCGGACGGGCGGCCACCGGTGTCGGCAACAGCGCATCGAGAATCCGATCCTCCGCCCGCTCCTCCGCCCGCGAGCGGACGGCCTTCTGCTCCTCCTCGGAGACCAGCTGGATGGCCAGCTCCGTCAGGTCCCGGACGATCGATTCGACGTCGCGACCGACGTAGCCGACCTCCGTGAACTTCGAGGCCTCGACCTTGATGAAGGGCGCCTGGGCCAGCTTCGCAAGCCGACGGGCGATCTCCGTCTTGCCCACACCGGTCGCGCCGATCATGATGATGTTCTTGGGAGCGATCTCCTCCCGCAGCTCCTCGGGCACCTGCTGCCGGCGCCAGCGGTTTCGCAGCGCGACCGCCACCGCCCGCTTCGCCTCACGCTGCCCGATCACGTAGCGATCGAGTTCCGAGACGATCTCCCTGGGCGTGAAGGTCTGGCTCGGCGTGAAGGCCCGGCCGGCCGCTTCATCCGTCATGGCAGCACCTCCACCGTGATCCGGTCGTTGGTATAGATGCAGATCTCCGCCGCGATCCGAAGCGCGGCGTCGACGATCTCGCGCGCGTCCATCGAGGAATGCCTCGCGAGAGACCGCGCGGCGGCCAGAGCGTAGGCGCCCCCCGAGCCGATCGCGGCAACTCCGTCGTCCGGCTCGATGACGTCGCCGTTGCCCGAGACCATCAGCAGCGACTCTGGATCCCCGAGCAGGATCATCGCCTCGAGCTTCCGCAGCACGCGATCCGTGCGCCAGTCCCGGGCCAGCTCGACCGCCGCGCGCTTGACGTTGCCCGGATGCGCCTCGAACTTCCCTTCCAACCGCTCGATCAGTGTCAGCGCATCGGCCACGCCCCCGGCGAAGCCGACCAGTGCCCGTCCCTTGGCCACCCGACGGACCTTCTCGGCGCCCTGCTTCATGACCGTCTCGCCCAGCGTGACCTGTCCGTCCGCACCGATGGCGAGCTGACCCTCCCGAAGCACCGCGACGACCGTCGTCGATCGCAGCCGGCTCCGGACCGGAACGTCCATCGGCTTGCTCTGCTCGTCTGTCCGGTCCGCGCTCCGCTCCATTCGCTGTGTCCACCCTCTCCTGCTCATGCGCTCTCTTCTTCCTCTTCCCGCTCCCGCTCTTTTCGATGCGGGTTCGACCCTTCGACGGCCGGATGCCCATGGGCCCGAGGATGGGCGCGGGAATGGGCCCGGGGATGGGCCCGATCGTAGACGTCCCGCAGGTGCTCGATCGACACCGCCGTGTATTTCTGCGTGGTCGAGAGGCTGACGTGGCCCAGGAGCTCCTGGATCTCCCGCAGATCGGCCCCCATGTCGAGCAGATGGGTGGCATAACTGTGACGCAGGCGGTGCGGATGAACCCGTTCGCTCAGGCTCGAACGCACGGCGCGCTCGCCGAGGATCCGGTGAGCCTCCCGCGCTGCGAGCCTGCGCCGCCGCTCCTCCCGACGCGGTCGCAAGGAGATGAACAGCGGCTCGCTCATCACGCCGGGGCCGCGACGAAGTTCGAGCCAGGCCCGGAGCGCCTGCCTCGCCTGCTCGGGAATCGGGACGATGCGCTCCTTGCGCCCCTTGCCCATCACCCGGATCTCCCGTGCCGCCAGCTCGAGATCCCGCACGTCGAGCGCGACCAGCTCGCCGATCCGGATCCCGGTCCCGTAGAGCAGCTCGACCAGCGCCCGATCCCGCAGTTCCATCCATCGCATCCGCTGCACCCGCGCCGCCGTCGGATCGGTCCTTCGTGCTCCCGCTGGCTGCGGGCTCCGGATCAGCGTCTCGCAATCATCGACCGAGAGCGGATGGGGCAGCCGCTTCGGCTGCTTCGGCATCGGCAGACCCTCCGTCGGATCGGCCTCCGCCAGCCCTTCCCGCACCAGCCAGCGACAAAAGCAACGCAGCGACGCCAGCTTGCGCCCGAGCGTCGCCGGACTGCGACGTTTGTGGAGGCCGGCGAGCCATGCCCGAACGTGGTCCGGAGTCAGATCCGGCGGAAGGACCCCGGAGCCCGTGTGCACGGTCAGCTGGCGGACGTCGGCGACGTAGGCGCGCCGGGTATGGGGCGAGAGGCCCCGCTCCACCGCGAGATGGCGGTCGAATCGGTCGATCGCTTCGCTCCAGCTCATCCCGCCTCCGAGAGCGGTGGCCACGATCGCCCGCGAAAATCCGCGAGCGCCTGCAGGGCCCGCTTCGCCAGCTTCTCGTTCTTCTCGCGCTTGGGTCGCTTCTTGCGCCGACCACTCGCCGTCTGATAGGTCGCCTCCTCGACGGAGAGCGGCGGAAATAGCCCGTAGTTCACGTTCATCGGCTGGAAATGCCGCGCATTCGCGTTCTGCAGATGGCGCAACAACGCGCCGTGCGCGGTCTCCGGCGGCGGCGCCACCACGGGCAGCCCCAGCGCGCGATGCGCCACACCGAGCCCGACGAGGTAGCCCAGCGCCGCCGACTCCACGTAACCCTCGACGCCGGCGATCTGTCCCGCCAGAAAGACCCCCGGACGGGCCTTCAGCTGAAGCTCAGCGTCGAGCTGCACCGGTGCGTTCACGTAGGTATTGCGGTGGATCGACCCGAAGCGAGCAAACACCGCACCCCCGAGCCCGGGCAGCGCGCGAAAGATCCTCTTCTGCTCCCCCACACGCAGCTTCGTCTGGCATCCGACGAGGTTGTAGAGGGTCCCCTCGCGATCCTCCTGACGCAGCTGGACCACCGCATGAGGCCGCTTCCCGGTCCGCGGATCCAGCAGGCCCACGGGCTTCAGCGGTCCGTAGGCGAGGGTCTCCCGGCCGCGCCGGGCCATCTCCTCGATCGGCAGGCAGCCCTCGAAGTAGAGCGCCGCCTCGAAGTCGTGGAGGGGAACGGTCTCGGCCCGCAGGATCTCGTCGACGAAGCCTTCGTACTCCGCCCTGGTGAGCGGCACGTTCAGGTAGTCCCCTTCGCCCTCCTCGTCGTAGCGGGAGGCGCGGAAGACGACGGTCTCATCGATCGAGTCGGCGTAGAGCGTGGGCGAGATCGCATCGTAGAAATAGAGATACTCCTCGCCGAGCAGCTTCCCGAGCTCGCCCGCGAGCGCCGGATCGGTCAGCGGGCCCGTCGCGAGGATCACGAGCGGTGCGTCGGGAATCCCTCGGACGAGCTCCCGTCGGATCTCGATGCGCGGATGCGCCTCGATCGCCGCCGTGATGCCCCGCGCGAAGCGCTCGCGATCCACGGCGAGGGCGCGGCCTGCGGGCACGGCGGTCTCGTCGGCCACCCGCAGGACCAGGGAGCCGAGTCGGCGCATCTCCTCCTTGAGCAGACCCACCGCATTGCCCAGGGTGTTGGCGCGCAGGGAGTTGCTGCAGACGAGCTCCGCGAAGTCCTGCGAGCGATGGGCGGGGGAGAGCCGCTCGGGCTTCATGTCGTAGAGCTCGACGTCGACCCCGCGCGACGCCAGCTGCCAGGCGGCCTCGGATCCCGCCAGGCCGGCTCCGACCACGACGACCGGCGCTCTCCGGAAGCCCGCCGGAGAGCTCATCGCGCTCCGCTCCCGCACTGGATCGTTTCGGCCCGATCGCTCACTCTGCCCTTCCTCTCTCTCTCATCCCCGTCGCCTCCTTCGTCTCCAGCTGGAACCGGAGCTACCCCTCTGCTGGAGCTCGCGACCACTCTCGCCGAGCGACTCGAGAGGTCGCACCCGGGCTCCTCATCGCCCGCTGTATCCAAGCTCCCCGGGCGTCGCGCCGCCGGGCTCCGAAGACCGGGCGCGCGCGCTCCCAGCTCGGCGCCAGAGCGTGTTGCGCGAGCCTCCGGTTCCGGGGGGCGGTGAGCGGGGGGAGTCGAGCGGAGCGATGGCCGACCGCTGGACGATAGCCCAGGTCCGGCACCTGAGGGCGACCCTGTCTCCCGAGCTGGTCATCCCCAGCGCCGATGGATTCGACCGTCGCGCTCCTCGACGACGCGCCCGGACAGATCGAGCTCGAGCAGCACGCGCGCAAGCGTCCCGGCCTCGAGCCCACATCGGCGCTGCAGCTCGTCCCGGTCCAGGGGCCCCCGCTCGAGTGCGTCGAGCACGCGCCGCCCCGGCGCGTCCCCGGCCGGTGCCGTCCGCTCGCTCGCGCTACTCGTCGGGCTCTCGATCGACGACGCCGGCTCTTCGACGATTCCGCCCAGATCTTCAATCACGTCTCTCGAATCGCATATGGCCCGGGCGCCGTCCCGCAGGAGCTGGTTCGAGCCCTCCGCGAAGGGACCCTCTACCGACCCCGGAACCACGAAGACCTCTCGCCCCTGGTTCAACGCATGGCGGACCGTGATCAGCGAGCCGCTTCTCCGGCGCGCTTCGACCACGATCACGCCGAGGGAGAGACCACTGATGAGCCGATTGCGGAGTGGGAAATGGGCCGCTCGGGGCGGCGTACCGACCGGCATCTCGGAGACGAGCGCGCCGCGCTCCAGGATTGCCTCCGCGACCCGCCGATGCTCAGGCGGGTAGATCCGGTCGGGGCCGCAGGCGAGCACGGCGATCGTCCGGCCACCTCCTTCCAGGGCACCCCGATGCGCCTCCCCATCGATGCCCCGGGCCAGCCCGGAGACGATCACGAAGCCGGATTCCGCCAGCGTCCGTCCCAATCGGCGCGCCGTCCGCGCTCCGAGCTGCGTGGCCGCGCGCGCCCCGACGAGGGCGATTGCCGGCTTCGCGAATAGACCCGGATCGCCTCGGACGAGCAGGATCGGCGGCGCATCCGCCAGCGGATCCAGGCTCGGTGGGTAGCCCGGTCTCCCGACGAGCAGCACGCGGATCCCGAGCGCCTCGTGTCGCGCCACGATTTTCTCGATGTCGCTGTTCTCGACCCGATCCGATCGGGGCGTCCCCGGGCCGGGACGGGGCGGACAGCTTGCTCGCAGGCGGGCCAGCAAGGCGTCGGGCGCGAGCCCGTCTCTCGAGGCTGCAGTCGCACGCTCCGGATGCCAGGCGATCTCATCGTGGATGGCGAGCCAGTGCTTCGCAGCACTCGGCCCCAGTCCGAGACCGTCTGCGAAACTGCCTCCGCGAGTGCCTCCGAGGGTCTCGTCGGAAGAAGCCTTCCCGTTCGTCTCTCTCGAATTCGTCGCCACGGATCGATCGTTCGCCAGGGGACGCCAGGGACTCGGAAGGCTAGTCCCTCGCCGCGGCATCCGTTCAGCGTGACCCGTGGTTGGCGGTCCGCGGCTCCGCGGACACGCGCGCCGCATCCATCACGGCCCCGTGGACCCTGCGACCAGGCCAGCGGTTCTCCGCGATCCCGGGGTCAGCGCGTCAGGGCCAGTGTCGCGCCAGCCTAGGCAGCCGCGGGCGGACGACGTCTCCGACGACGAGCTCACGCTCCGCGCTGACGACGTAGGCGACGGAGCTCTCAGGCTCAACCCGGACCACGACGACCCGCGCAACCACGCGATCCGGCGTTCGGACGTCGACGTTCCGGGTCCGCTCCGGCAGGATTTCGCCCGAATCGTAGACCTCGAGCTCGCTGCCCAGCTCGACGCCATGCAGCTCTCCCCGGTTCAGGTACACGTATTCCCCACCCGCTGCGATCGTCCGCTCGGAGGGCAGGAAGACGATCTTGCCCTCGACCGCGTCGGGTGAGGTCCGGGTCGTGACGGAGCTCGGCAGCTCGGGACGGGGAGTCACCCGAACCCCCCGAGCGATCTCCGAGTAGCTCATCCGGATCTCGGCGACCGAGGTATCCCCGGTCAGCTTCGTCACCTCCAGCCAACCCAGGGTCTCGATGTGATGACCGAGGAGGCGATTGCTGTCGGTGTCCCGAACGTCTTCGATGACCCGGAAGATCGTGAACTGATCGCCGATCTCGAGTTCCCCCTCGCCCATTCCGAGATAGACGGGATCGCCCTGGGCTAGAAACATCCGTTCGACCGGACTGTCCACGATCGTGCTGGAGCCTTTGAAATGCTCCGAGCTCAAGAACCCCATCGCATCCCGATGGCTGACGGTGATCGCATCACCGTCCCCGGTGGATGCGAGTGCGCCGGGGACTTCGACGGGCAGAGCGGCCAGGGGGATCGGCTCGGCGTCTTCCTCCTCGGGCGGCGACACGGGGGCAGCCGGTGACGGCGACGAGCTGGCCGTCTCGAGCGGCTCGGACTGGGGCGCCAGGAACGACTCCGCCTCGACGTCGGTCACGAGGCGCATCTCGTCGGCGGTGATCCAGACTTTGTCGCCAGGCAGGATCAGGTGCGGATTCTGGATGTCGCCGTTGTCGGTCCAGACCGAAGGCCAGACCCAGGGCGTCCCGAGGTAGGCGGCCGAGAGATCCCAGAGCGTATCCCCTTGGGCAACAGTATGAAGCCGGCCGCGGCGGCCACGATCATCGACCCCTTCCGGACCCAGCACGATGTGCTTCGCGACGCGACCAGGATCGTCGGCCTCGGAAGCGGTTGGAGTCTCCATCGGGATCGCAGCAGGCGACAGCGAGACGGGTACAGCGGAGCCTGTCGCCCCGTCGAGATCCTCGACCTGAGCCGATGTCGGCTGCTCGAGCGGGGGCGCCCCGACCTCGAGATCTCCTTCAGCCACTGCCTCCAGCGGCAGAACGAGCGCCGTCAGAACGACGGCAAAGTACGTGCAGCGCCTCATGTCTTCCTCCGTAAGCCGTGCCGACAGGCTCCCGCGCTGCCGGTTGGAGAAAGCCGCCCATCCTCGGGCGCACGCTTCCCTCCGACCGGGCCTATCGACCCGCCACGGGGAACTCTTGACTGGGATTCCGAGCCACGCCCGGGCGCCCCCACCCCCGAGCGGAGGCGGGCGACAGGGACGAGCGGGGGGGGCGTGTGCGCTGCGAGGCAGGGGGCGGGAGGCCGCGCTATGAGGCTCCTTCGAGCCGTTCGATGCGCTCTCGGGCGTCCCGAGCCCAGTCCTGTTCTGCCACCTCGATGCCCCTCTCGCGGGCGGCCCGCATCATCTGCTCCGCGAAGCCAACCGAGGCGCGACTGGCCTCGAGCGCCTTCTCCGGCTGCTGATTGCGCTCGTACGCCTCGGCGAGATGGTTTCGAACGATGCCCTGGACCTCGATCGCCTCCTTCGGGAAGCGCGCCACGGCCTCCTCGAGATAGCCGATCGCCGCCGAGGGCACGCCGCGCTTCAGCAGCACCCAGCCGAGCGTATCGGCCGCGTTCGGGTCGTCCGGTAGCTGCTCCTTCGCCTGCTGCGCGAGCTCGAGCGCGCGATCGAGATCTCCGCCGGACTCCGCCAACAGGTACGCCAGGTTGTTCTTGGCGAGGACGAGATTGTCGTCGAGCTCGATCGCCTTCTCGTAAGCGGCAATCGCGTCGTCCCGTCGACCCGCCTGCTCGTAGATCAGACCGAGTCGATGCTGCAGATCTGCCGAGCGCGGCGCGGCCTCGGCGGCACGCTCGATCACCTCGATCATCGCGTCCTCGTCACCCGAGCGGCGCGCCAGATCCGCCAGCGCGAGCTGGGCGCTGGTATTCGCGGGATCCAGCTCGACGGCTCGCTCGAGATCCGCGCGGCCCTGCGCGAGATCGCCCTGAAGCACCCGGGCCTCGCCGAGCAGCGCGACGAGCGCGGAGCTCTCCGGGGCCTCAGCGACCGCGGCCTCGATTCGTTCGACGGACTGGGCGAGCTTGCCCTGTTCGCGATCGAGGGCGAGCAGCGTCCGCAGCACCTGCGGATTGCCCGGGGCCATCTCGTTCGCCCGCTCCAGGCGCTCGCGCCCGAGCTCCGTCCGCCCAAAGGCCAGATCGAGTCGACCCAGGGCAAAGTAGGCGGCCGCGCCCCGCGCCTCTTCCGGAATCGCCGAGACCTCTGCGTAGGCGTCTTCCCCACGACCGACACGGATGAGGCTCTGACCGACGATGATCCGGATTTCCGCGTCGTTCGGAACCTGGCGGAGATAGAGGCGCCCCTGCTCGATCGCGAACTCGTGTTCTCCGAGCTCCGCGTGGACCCTGGTCAGGAGCTTCCGGGCCTCGTTCAGCGCCGGATCGATCTCGATCGCCCGGGCCAGCTCGCTCCGCGCCCGACCCAGATCCCCCGCTGCCGCAAGCGCCGAGCCCAGCACGAAGCGGGCCTGCGCGAAGTCCGGCCGCGCCTGGAGCACGGTCTCCAGGGATTGCTGCGCTGCCTTCAGATCGTTCTCGGACAGCTCGATCTTGGCGCGCACGAAGTTCGCCGCCGGGTTGCTCGGCTCCTGGTCGAGCACGTCGTCCACGATCGCGCGCCCGGCCTGGATCGACGCGTCATCCCCATCGCGGTAGCCGATGTCGACCAGCAGCTCCGCCTCGCGCAGACGGGCGGATCGATTACCGGGCGCGATCGCCACCGCGGCCCGAGCGGCCTCGAGGGCTCCCTCGAGATCACCCTGGGAGCCCAGATAGGCGGAGAGCACGAGCTGCGGATTCGGATCGTCCGGTGCGGCCGTCGTGGCCCGACGGATCAGCTCATCCGCTTTCTCCTCCTGCCCCTTCAGCCGGTAGAGGCGGGCCATCTGGTAGATCAGGTCGGTCTTCTTCTCCGCCCTCTCCGCACCCTCCTCGAGGACCTCGATCGAACGCTCGAAACGATCCCGATCATAGTGGAAGGCCGAGAGCATGATGTACGCCGAAGCGACGGCCTCGGCGCGCTTCACGTTCGGAATCAGGGACGCCGTGCCACCCGTCTGTTTCGGATCGCGCTCGACCGCCTCGACGGGCGCCTCGTGAGCCAGCTCGACGGCCCGCTCGAGCAGCCGTTGGGCCTCGGCATCCCGCTCTCCGTCCGCCATCACCAGCCGGGCCAACGTCGAGGCCGCCAGGTAGCTCGGCTCGAGATCCAGCATCGCACGGGCGACGCGCTCGGCATCCTCGGGTCGCTGTTGGCGCTCGTAGAAGCTGGCCAGCAGGAACCGGTAGGCGGGACCCTCCGGATCGGACTCGATGGCGGCGAGGTAGTCCTCCTCCGCGCCCTCGAGGTCGTTCTCTGCGGCGCGCGCCTGGGCCCGCAGGACGTGAGCCTGGGGACTGTCGGGCTTGCGTTCGAGCACGGCCTCGGCCTGCTCCCGCGAGAGCTCGTAGTCTCCGACGGCAGCCGCGATCGTCCCGTACCGGAGCCGCGCATCGATGTTGTCGGGATCGAGTCGAACGGTCTCCGACATCTCCCAGTAGGCCTCTCGCGGCTTCTTGACCTCGAGATACGCCAACGAAAGGGCTTCGTGCGCAGGCGCGTGGTTCGGATCGACCTGCAGCGCGTTCTTGAACTCGATGATCGCCTCTTCGAACTGATCGGCTTCTACGTACTCGTCGCCCCGTTCCATGAACCGGGACAGCCGTTCCTCGTCACTGCCACAGCCGATGGCTCCGCCCAGAGCCAGGGCCACTACCAGGCCGATACGAGCGACGGGAGAGGTGAGCCAGTGAAGGCGCGTGGATCCTTGAGGGGTCACGATGAGTCCTTTATGCCCTGATATGTCCTCGCTCGATTCCCTGCTACGCCGGCTCCGTAAGACCGGATCCCAAGGGGAACTCGAGTAGGGCTGGAAGAGTGCTGTATCCCGGCGAGCGCTGCCACACGAGCGAGCTTTGGATCCGCCACTCGGCGTGGATCGGTGTGCGCGAACTCGGCTCGGGCTCTCGGCCGGGGATCAATGCTCGTCGCGCACCACGTAGCGCTTGCCCTCCTGGCTGAGCCAGCCGGACTCCTTCAGCTGTTTGATCGCCCGGGTCACGGTTTCGCGCGAGGTCCCGACCATGTCGGCAATCTGCTGATGGGTGAGCACCGGCGTCATGCGCACGCCCTGGGCCCGCGGATCGGGGCGGGCAATCCTCTCGAGCAGGCTGCGCGTCCGTTCCTCGACGCCCTGGAAGGAGAGAGAGCGCGCCTGCTCGTTGGTCTCGCGCAAGCGGTTGGCGAGTTCCTCGATTACCGCGAGCGAGAGGTCCGGACTCTGGCGGAGCAGATCGATGAAGTCGCGCCTGGAGAGTGCCAGCAGCAACGACTCCTCGAGGGTCTTCACGCTGGCCGAGCGCATCTCGTTGCCGAGCAGGGCCATGTCTCCGAAGAATGCCCCTCTCTCGAGAAAATTCATGATCTTCTCGCGGCCGTCCTCGGAGGCCTTCGTCACCTTCACGCGGCCCTCGCGGATCACGTACATGTAGTCGCCGGGCAATCCCTCCTCGACCACCGTCGCGTTCTTCGGGAACCGGCGTTCGATCAGGTGGGTCGCGAGCTCCTCCAGATCTCCCTCCGAGACCCGTCGAAACAGTGGAATCCCGCGGAGCGATTCCAGGACATCCTTACGAATCCTGCTGGTGGTACTCATGGCCATCCTCGTGGAGGTTGCGACGATCCGGCGCCAGGTGCCTCATCGGGGCTCCGCCTTCGTATCTCGAGGCCCGAGACGGCATCCACCCTGGATTCCGCCTCCCATCCCTCCTCCAATCCCGCACCCCACACCCTGGATCGTACGTCGAGGTCGAGCCCATGCTTAGTGACCAGGGTCACACAACCCCTCGGGGCTCATGAAATCTCGCGCGGCGGCTCCGGATGGGAGGCCATCGGGTCCTCAGCAGCCCACTCCCCAGTAGAGGAAGCCGGCCGCCTCCATGCGCTCGCGCCCATAGACGTTTCGCAGATCGATCATCCGGGGCTCCGCCAGTCGTTCCTTCACCCGTCCGAGGTCGAGCATCCGGAACTGGTTCCACTCCGTGATGATCACGAGCGCATCGGCATCCTGGCAGGCCTCGTAGGCATCCTTGCAGAGCGTCATCTCGGGAATCAGTCGGCCGGCCTCCGCCATCGCGGCCGGATCGAAGGCGCGGATCCGGGCCCCGCGATCCAGCAGCCCGCGGATGATGTCGATCGAAGGCGCCTCGCGCATGTCGTTGGTCTCGGGCTTGAATGCCAGACCGAGTACGGCGATCGACTTGCCGTCGACCGCACCGTCGAGGGCCGCGGCGATCTTGTCGATCATGCGGAGCCGCTGACGTGTGTTGGCCGCGATCGCCGCCTCGACGATCGACAGCTCGAGGCCCAGCTCCCGAGCAAAATGAACCGCGGAACGGGTATCCTTCGGGAAGCAGGATCCGCCGAAGCCCGGACCGGCGTGCAGGAACTTCTTCCCGATCCGCTGATCGAGTCCCATCGCGCGAGCAATCGCCTGGACGTCGCCCCCGACCTCCTCGCAGATCATCGACATCTCGTTGATGAAGGAGATCTTGGTCGCCAGGAAGGCGTTGCCCGCGTATTTCGCGAGCTCGGCGGTGCGCACGTCGGTCTCTACGAAAGGCGTCTCGTTCAGGTAGAGGGGCCGATACAGGTCCTTGAGGATCGCCTTGGCATGGTCGTCCCCCTCGTCCGTGCCGATCACGACGCGATCCGGGCGCATGAAGTCGCCGATCGCCGCGCCCTCGCGCAGGAACTCCGGATTCGAGGCCACGCTGAAGCGGATCCGGACCCCGCGCGCGTCGAGCTCCTCCTGGACCCAGCCCCGAACCCTGTCCGCAGTCCCGACGGGCACGGTGCTCTTGGTGACGATCACCTTGTAGCCATCCAGCCGCTGGCCGATCTCCCGCGCCGCGGACTCGACGAAGCTCAGATCGGTACTGCCGTCACTCGTGGCGGGGGTCCCCACGGCAACGAAGAGCACCAGCCCGTTGGCGACGGCCTCGTCCAGATCGGTGGTGAAGGAGAGTCGTTCGGCCCGCACGTTTCGGGCGACCAGCTCGTCCAGGCCGGGCTCGTAGATCGGGATCTCGCCGCGGCGGAGCGCCTCGATCTTCTCTTCGAGCTTGTCGACACAGGTCACCTGGACACCGAACTCCGAGAAGCAGGCCCCCGTCACCAGTCCCACGTAGCCCGTTCCAATCACCGTGACGTTCATGTGTGAATTCCTCCGACCCGTGCGCCGACCCATCCAAGGAGCGCGAGGGCGCGACGCGAAGGTCCGGGCTCCCGGGCTCCCCGCGCTCCACCGCCATTCGACCTCACCGCGTCCTCGGGTCCCCGAGACGACGTCCGCTCGCCTTCTCCTGGCTCTCGAGGTCCGCCGCGACCATGATCTCGATCAGCTCCCGGAAGGACGTCTTCGCCGACCAACCGAGCTCCTCTCGTGCCTTCGTCGGATCGGCGAGCAGGGTATCGACCTCTGCCGGTCGAACGAGCCGGGGATCGGTGCGCACGAAGTCGCTGGGATCGAGGTCGACGAAGGCGAAGGCGGCCTCGAAGCAGTCGCGCACCGAATGCTGCCTACCGGTTCCAATGACGTAGTCCACCGGCCGATCGTTCTGCAGCATCCGCCACATCGCGTCGACGTACTCCTTTGCGTAGCCCCAATCGCGAAGGGCGTCGGTATTGCCGAGAAGCAGCTCGTCCTGCAGCCCGAGCTTGATCTTCGCCACCGACTCCGTGATCTTGCGGGTGACGAATTCCCGGCCGCGGCGGGGCGACTCGTGGTTGAAGAGGATCCCCGAGACCGCGAAGAGGTCGTAGCTTTCGCGGTAGTTCACCGTAATCCAATGGCCGTAGAGCTTGGCCACGGCGTAGGGGCTGCGCGGATAGAAGTCAGTCGCCTCGTTCTGGGGCGTCTGCTGGACCCGCCCGTACATCTCGGAGCTGGAGGCCTGGTAGAAGCGGATCGACGGGTCGACGACGCGGATCGCCTCGAGCACGCGGGTCACGCCGAGGGCGGTGAACTCTCCCGTCAGGGAGGGCTGGACCCAGGAGGTCGGGACGAAGGATTGGGCGGCGAGGTTGTAGATCTCCTCCGGTCGACAGGCCCGGATCGTGTTGACGAGGGAGACCTGGTCGAGGAGATCCGCCTGATGCAGCTCGATCCGATCTCCGAGATGCGCGATCCGCTCGAAGGTCTCGGTGCTCGAGCGACGCACGACGCCGTGGACCGAGTAGCCCTTCTCGAGCAGGAGCTCCGCGAGATACGAGCCGTCCTGTCCAGTCACTCCCGTGATCAGGGCTCTTCTGGCGCTCATCTCCCCTCTCCCTCCGCAATCCGGTTGCACGAGCCGATCTCGGAGATCTCTTGGTCCGCCTTCGGCGCCGCCGGCGCGGGATCGATCTCCAGCGAGAAGGCGTCGAGATTCCGAAGCAGCCGGATCGTCACTGCCACGACGGCAGTCAGATAGATGAACGAGACCCAGCCGTCGATCTGGGAGAAGGATACGGCGATCATGCAGAAGCAGCCCGTCAGGAAGTAGAGCAGGAGCACCGCGTTTCGATGGGAGCCTTCGCGGTACAGAAGCCGATGGTGCATGTGGAGCCGGTCGGGTGAGAAGACTCCGCGCCCGCTCCTGATCCGACGCACGATGGACAGCAGGGTATCCAGCAGCGGGATCGCCAGGGCCAGGATCGGCACCAGGAAGGCGAGAAAGGCGGTCTTGCGGTAACCCTCCAGCGCCAGCAGCGCGAGGGTGTAGCCGATCAGGAGCGAGCCGGTATCGCCGAGAAAGATCCGGGCCGGCGGGAAGTTGAAGGGCAGATAGCCCAGCAGGGCGCCGAAGAGCGCAAGGCCGATCACGACCCCGGGCCACTGGCCCGCCTGCCAGCAGATCACCGTCAGCGTCGCCGCGATGATCCCCCCGACGCCCGCGGCGAGGCCGTCGAGGCCGTCGATCAGGTTCACCGCGTTCGTCACGCCGACGATCCAGAGCAGCGAGATCGGCCACATGATCCAGCCTGGGACCAGCAGGGTCGTCCCTGTGATCGGATTGCTGAAGCGATCGAAGGCGAAGCCGGCTCCCACGGCGAGGGCCGCGGCCCCGATCTGGAAGGCGAGCTTCCGCCAAGCGCGCAGATCGAAACGATCGTCCCAGGCTCCGACGAGGATCAGCACCAGAGCTCCGACGCAGAAGGCGCCCACCTGGAATCCGGTCTCCCGGGGCGCGAATCCGGCGAAGGCGATTCCGAGGCCCACCGCCGTCCCGGTCCCGACCGCCAGCCCGCCGAGCAGCGGCATCCGGTCCCGCTGGCTCACCTTGCGCTCGTTCGGACGGTCCACCGCACCGATGCGCCGGGCGAGCCGCATGACGAGCGGCGTCGTCATAGCCGCCGCACCCGCAGCGGCCAGAACGATCAAGATGGCGGGAAGCAGCTCCACTGGAACATCCTCGTGCGGCCTCAATAGTATCCGTACTGCTCGCGCGTGGCCTCGGATCCGTTCAGCACCAGCCCCACGACCCGCCGACGGTCGAGAATGTCGAGCGCCGCGCGCACGTCCTCCTGGGACGTCACGTCCGCCCGTACCACCATCACGAGTCCGTCACAGAGCTCCGAGATGGTCTTGGCGTCGGGCAGCCCCAGACACGCAGGCGTATCCAGGATGACCCGATCGTACCGGCTTGCCACCTCTTCGATCAGTCGACGCATCTCGGACGAGGCGAGCAGCTCCGAGGGGTTCGAGGGGATGCTGCGGACCGGCAGCACGTCGAGGTTCACGCCGTCCAGCTTGAGGATTGCGTCGTCGACCGTCGCCTGATTCAGCAGCACCTCGGCGAGGCCGACCTGGGGCTGGAGCCCGAGCGTCCAATGGACCTTCGGACGCCGAAGATCGCAATCGATGAGGAGCACGTTCCGACCGACGCTCATCGCGGTCACGCACGCGAGGTTCAACGAGCAGGTGCTCTTGCCCTCCCCCGAGTTGGCGCTGGTCACCGCCAGCGTCTTCAGCGGTCGTTGCGACGCGAGGGAATCGATCCGACCCCGCAGACTCCGGTACTGCTCCGCGACGTAGGAATCCGGCTGGAGCAACGCGATCCGACGCTTGTTCGTGTCGACCGCCTCCTCGGTCGGAGGTCGGGCCCCCGGCTTGATCCTCCCGACCATACGCTGCCAGAGCCCCGGAGGCCTCGCAGGCGTCGGTGCCGGCGGACCGGCCTGGAAGGCGACGGCAGCGGGCGCGGGCGAGTTCGTCCCCGACGCCTTGCGACGACGTTCTTCCTCGGCTCGCTGAAGGGCCTCATAGTGCTTGGGCATCTCTCTTCTCCCTCGGTCTCGTCCGGAAACCGACTAGCGTCGGAATCCGCTCCAGCCGAGTCGCAGTCGTCGCCGTCGAGGCTTCTCGGCAGTCATCTGATGGTGGTCGGCGTCCTCGATGTCATCCTTCGAGAGAAGGCCCAGGTCGTGGGCCACCTCGCGGATCACGTCGCCTCCGAGCTGCGTCTCCTGACGGGCGTAGCCGAGCAGCAGGGCCCCGTCGCAGACGATGTTGATGAGACGCGGCGTGCCTTCGGTCATCCGATAGAGCTCGCGCAGCGCCTTCTTCTTGAACAGCCCCCGGCCCGTGTAGCCCGCCTTCGCCAGCCGGCCCTCGACGTACTCGACGACCTCGCGCTCGTCGAAGGGGCGGAGATGATGTCGCAGGGCGATCCGCTGCCGCAGCTGGCGCAGCTCGGGCTGGGAGATCAGGGACTGGAGCTCCGGCTGCCCCACCAGCATGATCTGGATCAGCTTCGAGGTCGGCGTCTCGAGATTCGAGAGCAGCCGGATCTCTTCGAGCATCTCGGCCGACAGGTTCTGCGCCTCGTCGATGATCAGCAGCACCCGCTCGCCCGCGGCCAGCTTCTCGATCAGATAGCGATTGAGCTCGAGCAGGTACTCGGCTTTGGAGGCGCAAGGGGGGCCGATGCCGAGTTCGTCGAAGAGCACGCGAAAGAAGCCGAGGGGATCCAGGCGGGGATTGAAGAGAAAGGCCGAGTTCGTGGAAGAGTCGAGCTGTCCGAGCAGGGCGTGCAGCAGGGTCGTCTTGCCCGTACCCACCTCGCCCGTCAGCATCACGAAGCCCTTGCCCGAGTTCACCCCGTAGACGAGCGTCGCCAGCCCCTCGCGATGCGCCTCCCCCAGATAGAGGAACGACGGATCGGGCGTCATCTCGAAGGGCGGGCGGACCAGCCCGTAGTACTCGGCGTACATGACGACTGCTCCCCTACCCGCGCGGCGCCAGGGCGACGCCCGGGTTCGCACGCGCGTCGGGACCGGCGGGCGCTCGCTGCTCGGTCTCGGAGGCTTCTCCTGCCCCGCCATTGACGAGCAGATAGGTCGCGCCTCCGCCGACCAGGCAGAAGAGCACGACGGCCGCGGCGGCGAGGCCCTCCCGCCAGATCCGACGCGTCCGGGCTACCCGATCCGACTCGAGCATGATGCGCGGGACCGAAACGAGCACCGGAATCCCGAGCGCCGTCTGCAGCTCGTTCGAGGTGTGGATCGAGGTATCCGCGACCTCGGCCAGTACCCCGATGCCCATTCCCAGCCCGAGCCCTAGGATCGTCCCGAGCACCAGCAGCAGGATGCGATTGGGCGAGCTCGGCGCCGGCGCCTCGAAGGCCGACTCGAGGATCCGGAACTTCTCGCCGAGCTGGCGTCGCTCCAGATCGGCCTGGACGCCGGCCTGCTGACGCCGCCGACTGAAGTCCTGATAGGTCTCGGAAAGATGCGCGTATTGACGATTCAGGGCGTCCAGGCTCTCCGCCACCGCCGGTGTCGCCGCGATCCGGGCCTCGAGATCCGCCACGACCTCCCGCAGACGCGCGACGTCCTGGCTGGCCGACTCCGCCCGCAGCTCCGCGCGCCTCTGCTCCGAGCGCGCGTTCTGCTCCGCGACCGAGCTGGGCGCCGGCTCCGCGCCCTCTTCCGTTTTCTCGGCCGGCTCGCGACTCAGCTGCTCCTCGAGCAGCGCGATCTCCGACTGAACGCGCACCACGTCGGGATGCTTCTCCGTGAAGCCCCGGGCGACCATGTTGCCGAGCTCGAGCTCCAGCGCACGCCGACGATAGCCGGGACTGTTCTGGTCTCCGGGCGAGCTCATCGTCGAGGCCGTCAACGCCTGGCTCTTCCAGAAGGCGGCGTCGCTGCGGGCGCTGTCGAAGACGCGCTGGGCATCCCGCAGATCCGCCATCGCGAACTGCAGCATGCGCTGGTTCGCATCCATGTCCTCGGGGAGACGACCGGCGTTCAAGGCCTTGACCTCGGCGATCGCCTTCTCCACCCGCGCGACCTGCTCCGAAAGCGACGCCATCTCGTCCTCCATGAACTCGAGGCTCTTGCTGGTCACGGTGGTGCGGGCCTGGATGTTCGCGTTGATGAAGTCCTGGGCGATGCGCTGGGCGACGGCGGCAGCGAGCCTTCGATTCTCGTTGCGGTAGATGATCTTGAAGGTGTTGAACTCGACGTCCCGGTTGCGTCGATTGCCGGTCTCGAGCTCGTTCAGGACGGGCTCCACCGAGACGTAGCTGCGCATCAGGTCGATCACCTCCTGGCGCTCCATGTCCTTGGATTCGTCCTGGTAGAGATCGAACTCGTCGATGATCTTCGAGAGTCGGCCCCGGGAGAGGATCTCCGCGGTCATCAGGCCCAGTCGCATGTTCAGGTCGCTCTCCCGCACGCCCGCGTTCACGAGCGACTCGTCGATCGACTGGGGCTCGACGAGGATCGTCGCGTAGGACATGTAGAGATTCGGGAGCGCCATCGAGATCCAGAAGGTCGCCAGGATGACGACCCCCGCGACGACCGCGACGAGCTTGCCCCGTCGCCGCGCCATGCCGAAGAGATCCGAGAGCTGAAAGCCTTGTTCTGCGTTCATGATTCCGTACCCACCCTAGAAGATCCAGGGATCGAAGGTGTAGACGAGGGAGACGAAGCCCGAGAAGGTCTCCACCGTCCTCGAGCCGGAGCCCAGGAAGGAAGCGTCCTGCTCCGTCTGCTGGTTCTGGTAGGTGAAGTCCGCACGTATGGAGACGCGCTTGGTCAACCGATGGGATGCTCGAGCCTGGGCCTGAAAGATCTGGGAGTCGTTCTGATTGGCCACGGTGCCGGCGAATCCCGTCAGGTCGATGTCCGACAGGGTCTGCCGCTGATTCCAGCGACCGATGAGGTCGAAATGCCAATCGGGTCGGGGGTCGTAGCGGAACGTGACGTCGACGGAATCGAGCACCTGGGAGGTCACGGAGCCCGAGCCGCCCGACTCCGACCGGGTGTAGGAGACGGAGAAGCTCGCCTCGCGCCAGCGCTTCTCCAGACTGGCACTCGCGAAGAAGGAGACGTCGGTGGTCGAATCGATCGAGTCCGCATCGGGCTCGGAGCGGATGATCGAGGGGCCGATCTGGAGCGAGAGGTCGAAGGTCGGGGAGAACGAGTGGGCGATCGATCCCGCGATGCTGCCGGACCAGTTCTCGCTCGAGAGCTCGTTCTGGCTGTCGAGCCCCCGTGCCTCCCGGAACCGGCCGCTGGCGGAGATTCCCACCGTCGTCGACTCGAAGATCCCGTAGGTGGTGCCGAGCGAGGCGCCGTAGGCGCGATTGTCGACGATGCCGCGCGTATCGAAGTCGAAGTCCTGGAAGTCCAGACCGAGGTTGCCGAACCAACGAGGCGTGAAGGCATGGCTGTAGCCCGCGTTCACGTTCGCGCGCTGGGTCCGATCCCGATCCGAGGCCTCGATCGTCGCGTCCGAGAATCCGGACTCGATCCGGCGGGTCCGGTTGGACGAAAAGCTCTCTTCGAGAGTGAAGCGGTCGCGGGGATTGGCCTGCCACTCGAAGCGCGCGGATTGGGAGTGGTCCACGCCGTCGATGCCGTCGGTCTCGAAGAAGGCCCGATAGCGCGGCGCGTAGCGGATCACGTAGCTGAGGTCTTCGTGGCGACCCTCCCGGGCAATCAGCGTCGGCGCGAGCTCGTAGAAGCCGTCCTCGATCTCGCGGCCGTCGGTGCGCAGGACGTTGCTGTCCCCGCCGATCCGCTGACCGACCGAGAGCTCGAGCTCTCTCGCTTGCAGGGCTGTGGCAGGCCACATCAGGACGAACCCCAGGAGGAGGCCGAGTCGCTTGCGGGACATCGGAATCCTCTGTTACTCCGGCACGACAATCGTGTCACCGGGCCGGAGGAGCAGATTGGAATCGGGCGCCTTCCCCGCGCTGTAGGCCCCGAAGTTGAACATGAACTCGCGCACCCCGCCCTCGTCCCGTCGGATGATCTTCACCCGATCCCGCCGGGCCCAGGGATTGAATCCGCCCATCGTCGCGATCGCCTCGAGCACGCGCATCTGGCGCGTGAGCGGAATCTGCCCGGAGCGCGCGACGCCCCCGACCACCGTCACCGTATGACTGTTGGTCTCGAGCACGATCACCGTCACGTCCGGCGCCGTCACGTACTCGGCGAGGGACTCGGTCAGGACCTCCTTCAACTCCTCCGGCGTGAGCCCCTCGGCCTGCACGTCGTCCACCAGGGGCACCGAGATCTTCCCGTCCCGACGGACGGGCACCTCGACCGAGAGATCGGGATTGCGCCAGACGACGACCCGCAGAACGTCCGGGATCCCGATCACGTAGGGCTCCCGCGCCCCCGGATCCGGCTCCGGCGGCGGCACGGCCCCCCTCGGCGCACAGCCCGCCACCAGCGCTGCCAGCGCCGCGAGCAGAACCAGCAGGCCCTGGCGTCCCCATCGTCTCGAGTCCCCGAACATCGACAAGCTCCTGGCCTCCGGGATCATCGTCCCTCGCTCAAGCCGTTTTCCTTCATCTTGTAGAGCAGCGCCTTGTAGCTGATCTGGAGCCGCTCCGCGGCCTCCTTGCGATTCCAGCGCGTCTGCCCCAGCACCCGCTCGATCACCTTCTTCTCGGCGATCTGGGCCGCCCGCTTCGAGATCGCCTTCAGGTCCAGCTCCCGGCCGTTCTTGAAGTCGGCCCCCAGCGCCGCCAGGTCGAGATCCTCCTCGTCGGCGATGGCGAGGTCGGCCGCCTCCCGCTGACGGATCTCCTGCAGGACCGTCTGCTCGCTGCCGAGCACGACCATCCGCTT
>CAYWGW010000001.1:52485-89735 GCA_964457385.1 uncultured Spirochaetaceae bacterium | reverse complement strand
AGAGACAGAGGCGAACCATGAAGATCCGTCCGCTCCAGGACCGAATCCTCGTCAAGCGCGTGGAAGAGGAAGACAAGACCAGTGGGGGCATCATCATCCCCGACTCCGCCAAGGAGAAGCCGCAGGAAGGAAAGGTCGTCGCCGTCGGCCCCGGCAAGGTCCTCGAGAACGGCAAGCACTCCGAGCCGGACGTGAAGCGGGGAGACCGGATCCTGTTCAGCAAGTACGCCGGCACCGAGGTGACCGTCGAAGGCGCAGAGCACATCATCATCCGTGAGGACGACATCCTCGCGGTCTACGAGTAGGAGGAATCGACTCATGGCCAAAGAAGTGATTTACGAGCAGGCTGCCAGGGCCAAGATCCTGGCAGGCGTGGACGGGCTCGCGAATGCGGTCCGCGTCACGCTCGGCCCCAAGGGGCGGAACGTCATCATCGACAAGAGCTTCGGCTCGCCCACGATCACCAAGGACGGCGTCACCGTCGCCAAGGAGATCGAGTTCGAGGACAAGTTCGAGAACATGGGCGCCCAGATGGTGAAGGAGGTCGCCTCCAAGACTTCGGATCTCGCGGGCGACGGCACGACGACGGCCACGGTGCTCGCCCAGGCGATCTTTCGTGAAGGCTCCAAGCTCGTCGCCGCCGGCATGAACCCCATGGACCTCAAACGGGGCATCGACAAGGCCACCGAGGCGATCACCGACGAGCTCCGCCGGATCGCCAAGCCGACCCGGGACTCGAACGAGATCGCCCAGATCGGCACCATCTCGGCCAACTCCGACGCGACCATCGGCAAGATCCTCGCCGAGGCGATGGACCGGGTCGGCAAGGAGGGCGTGATCACGGTCGAGGAGGGCAAGAGCCTCCAGACCGAGCTCGACGTCGTCGAGGGCATGCAATTCGATCGCGGCTACCTCTCGCCCTACTTCGTGACCAACCCCGAGAGCATGGAGGCCGTGCTCGAGGAGCCGGTGATCCTCCTCCACGAGAAGAAGATCAGCAACATGAAGGACCTGCTGCCGCTGCTCGAGCAGGTCGCGCGGGCGGGCAAGCCGCTGTTGATCGTCTCCGAGGACGTCGACGGCGAAGCGCTGGCGACGCTCGTGGTCAACAAGATCCGCGGCACGATCAACGTGGCGGCGGTGAAGGCTCCGGGCTTCGGCGATCGCCGCAAGGCGATGCTCCAGGACATGGCGATCCTCACGGGAGGCCAGGTCATCTCCGAGGAGCTCGGCCTGAAGCTCGAGAACGTCACGCTCAAGGATCTCGGACAGGCCAAACGCGTCTCGATCGACAAGGACAACACGACGATCATCGACGGTGCCGGCTCGAAGAAGGACATCCAGGGCCGCTGCCAGGAGATCCGGAACCAGGTCGAGAACACGACCTCCGACTACGATCGCGAGAAGCTCCAGGAGCGACTCGCGAAGCTGGTCGGCGGTGTCGCGGTCGTGAAGGTCGGTGCCGCGACCGAGTCCGAGATGAAGGAGAAGAAGGCGCGCGTCGAGGACGCGCTCCACGCGACCCGGGCAGCCGTCGAAGAGGGCATCGTCCCCGGTGGTGGTGTGGCGCTGCTGCGCTGCGCCTCGGTGCTCGACAAGTTGACCATGGACAACGACGAGCAGGCGGCCGGTGTCAGCATCGTCCGCCGGGCGATCGAGGCCCCGCTCCGCTTCATCGCGGAGAACGCCGGCATCGAGGGCTCGATCGTGGTCGACAAGGTGAAGGGCCTGAAGGGCTCCAACGGCTTCAACGCTGCTACGGAGGTCTACGAGGACCTGATCAAGGCCGGCGTCATCGACCCGGCCAAGGTGGTCCGCACGGCGCTGCAGCACGCGGGGTCGGTCTCGGGCCTGCTGCTCACGACCGAGGCCATGATCGCCGAGAAGCCGGAGCCCAAGGGCGGCGGCGGCGGCGGCGGCATGCCCGACATGGGCGGAATGGGCGGAATGGGCGGCATGATGTAGTCGACCGGCCCAGACTCGAGAGCGCTCGCGAAGGCCCTCGTCCGCTCCGGCTGGCGAGGGCCTTCTGCTTTATGGTCTCCAGCGACGCGCTTCATGGTCGTGCGACCAGAGAGGATCCGGATGCGCAGAAGAACCCCTGGGCTCCCGATCGTCGCGGCCCTGGTGCTGCTCTGCGCCTCGTTGAACGCGGTCCCGTGCCATGCCGCCGCTGCGACCTCGGCCGGCGTCCGCGATCGGGGCCCGACGACGAACGCGGTCGAGGCCGCCTTCGCCGAAGGCTACGCGAGCGCCCTGCTCCGGGAGATCCTCGGAATTCGTGGCTTCACGATCGGGCTCGAAGAGGGCCTCCTCGACGTCTCGCTGGAACAGGAACCGGAGCAGCCGATCGATCGCATCCTGCGCAACCTGCTCGGCGTTCGGAGCGTCGAGCGGGTCCGGATCCATGTGGGCGATCGACTGCTGGCGGAGAGCGCTGCCTCCGGATCATCCTCTGCGGAGACGGCCTCCGCCGATGCGGATCGCGATGGCGACGGCGATGACGATGACGGAGGCGATGTCCGTGGGGTCGATAGCCCGACAGATGCGGACGCCCCGGCCCGGAGCGGCTACGAGATCTTCCCGGCGCAGGAGCTCTTCGCCACGCTCATCGCCGACCCCCGCTGGCCGCGATTCTCGGTCAGCCACCAGTGGTACCTGGACGACGACGAGCTCGATCGGGTGGGCGCGACCAGCTTCGGAGAGACCTTCGCGCTCGTACGCAGCCCGAAGGCCGACTGGGGTGAGTGGGAGATCGCCTTCCAGGCGGGCGTGTTCTCGGTCTTCGACCTCGAAGCCGACTCGTTCGATCTCGTGAACTCTGATTTCCTGGTCGGATTGAGCGCGAGCCATCACCTCGGCGATGTGACGACGATGATCCGGATCTATCACCAGAGCTCCCATCTCGGCGACGAGTTCCTGCTCCGCAACCGTGTCGATCGGGTCAACCTCTCCTTCGAGGTGCTGGATCTCCTGATGTCCTACGAGCCCTGGAGCTGGCTGCGTCTCTACGGCGGTGGGGGCCTGATCCTCCACCGTGAGCCGGACCTCGATCGCGGCATCACCCAGGTCGGGCTCGAGCTCACGAGCCCCAGGGCCTTCGCGAGCGGCTATCTCCGACCGCTCGCTGCGATCGACCTGCAGCACCGCGAGGAGAGCGATTGGAAGACCGATCTCTCCCTTCGATCGGGAGTCCAGATCGAGCATCCCCGGCTCGGGAGCCGTCGGCTCCAGATCCTGGGAGAGTTCTACTCCGGGCGATCCCCCAATGGCCAGTTCTTTGATCGCTCGATCAAGACGCTCGGACTCGGAATCCATCTCGGATTCTGACGCGAGAGCGTTCCGGCTCTTCGGGTCGGGCCCCGAAGCGCGTCGGAAGGTTCGTTCACGCCATCGAGAAACGACGCCTCCCGGTTCCAGGGAGCTCGGAATGCAAGGACATGGAGGAAAGCTGCAATGACCAGGATGCTCGGATTGCTCGCCGTCGTCTGGACGCTCGCCTGTGCGGGACCCTTCCCGGCCCGGGCCGATGTCGCCCCCTCGACGAGCGCACTCGATCGCGTTCGCTTCGAGGTCGAGCGGACGCGGAAGATCGCTCACGACCGGATCACCGCGATCGTCGGCGTGACGGCCGAGGACAGCGAGTCCTCCCGACTCGCCAATCGCATCAACGAGACGATGGCCTGGGCACTCGGGAAGGCGCGCTCCGTCGAGGCAGTGGAGGCGAAGACTGACAGCTACCAGACCCATCCCGTCCACGAGGACGGCAGGATCCGACGCTGGCGGGGCAGCCAGGACCTGATCCTCACGAGCAGCGATGTCCCGGCTCTCACGGCGCTGGTCGGCGAGCTCCAGAGCCGGCTCCTGGTTCGACAGGTCGCCTTCGGGGTCTCCCCCGAGCAGCGGCGCCGGGTCCAGGACGAGCTGATCGGCGAATCCCTGTCGGCCTACGAGCAGCGCGCCCGGCGAATCCAGCAGGCGCTCTCGGCGCGCGGCTACCGCCTCGTCGAGATGACGATCGAGACTCCGGACTCACGGGCGCCGATCGCGCGGTTCTCGCGCGCGCAGGCGCTCTCCGCCGAGGTGACACCTCCGGCCTTCGAGGGGGGCGAGACCGAGCTCGGCGTTCGGGTCCACGCCACCATCGAGCTCGAGCGTTGAATCCGGAATCCCGCGACACGGCTCCCGCTGCCCGGCCTGCCCCCGCAGCCCGGCGACCGTTCCTCCGTGACCCCGCATTACCCCGCGTTCTCCGCAACCGGTTTCAGGCGCTCTCGTGCGCATCGGCGTGGATTGCCGCGAGCTCGTCGATCGCCCGCTCCCGTTCGCCGGGGCGCTGCGTGCGTCGTGCGAGGACCGAGTAGGCGACGGGCACGACGAAGAGCGTGAGGAAGGTGGCCGTCAGCACGCCCGCGAAGACGACGATCCCGATCGCCCGGCGACCCCCCGACCCCGGACCCGAGCCGAGCACCAGCGGCAGCGCACCGAGGGCCGTCGAGATCCCCGTCATCAGGATCGGACGCAGCCGGCTGCGCGCGGCCTCTCGCACGGCTTCCTGGAACGCTACGCCGCGACCCCGGAGCTGATTCGTGAACTCGACGAGCAGGATTCCGTTCTTCGTCGCGAGTCCGATCAGGATCGTCATCCCGATCTGGCTGTAGATGTTGAGACTGCCCGTCGTCTCCCACCAGCCGAAGCTCCGCGCGCCGACGGTCGCCGCGTGCAGGCCCGCCAGCGCCCCGGAGACCGCCAGGGGCACCGTCATCATGATCACGATCGGATGCACGAAGCTCTCGAACTGGGCCGCGAGCACGAGAAAGACGATCAGCAGGGCCAGCCCGAAGGTATAGTAGGCGGCGCTGCTCGACTCGACGAAATCGAGGGATTCGCCGTCGTAGTCGAAGTGCGCGCCTTCCGGCAGGATCCGGCGGGCCAGATCTTCGAGGGCGAAGAGCCCGTCGCCGAGGCTCACGTCGGGCGCCAGGTTCGCTTCGATGGTCGCCGAGGGAAGGCGGTTGAAACGCCGGAGCGTGCCCGCATCGGCCTGCTCGCGCAATCGCACGAGGTTGGCCAGCGGGATGAGTTCGCCCGTGGTCTCGGAACGGACATAGAGGTTCGTGAGATCCGTCGGCGACGCCCTCTGCGCCTCCTCCGCCTGGAGCACCACCTCGTACTCCTCCCCACGATCCTCGTAGGTCGTGATCCGAGAGGAACCGAGCATCGTCTCGAGCGTGCGTCCGACGACCGCCACGGGGACTCCCAGATCGGCTGCCCGATCGCGATCGACCTCCACCCGCAGCTGCGGCTGCGTGGGGCGATAGCTGCCCAACAAACCGCGAAGCTCGGGCAGCTGGCTGGCCGCCTCGAGCACTTCGGCCTGCCACTCGCCGACCTCCTCGTGACGAGAGCCGCCAATCACGAGCTGTACGGGCCGACTCGACGAGGATCGCCCGAGCGTACTCGGACTCAGCGGGAAGGCGATCACGCCCGGGAGCCGGGTCGAGCCCTCGGAGACGCGGGCCATCACCGAATCCGCCGAAACGTCGCGCTCGTCCCAGGGCGCGAGCACCATGATCACCATGCCTGTGTTCATGGAGGTGTCCGCGGCGAAGCTGAAGGGCACCCGCGACAGCACGAACTGGACGCTGCCCTCCTCGATCATCGGAAAGAGCACGTCGCGTTCGAGCTGACGCATGTGCTCCGAGGTGTAGTCGAAGCTGGCTCCTTCGGGCGCCTGCATGAAGACCATGAAGGCGCCCCGATCCTCCGAGGGCTCGAGCTCCCGAGGCACCAGCTGGAAGAGCCAGCCCGCAGCCGCCGCCGTCAGGGCCACGACCGCGAAGATCGCCAACGGACGACGCAGACAAACGTCGAGCGCCCGAACGTAGACCGCCTGGGATCGCTCGACGAGCCCGTTGGCGAGTCGAGCCAATCCCGCTTCCGGCTCCGCCGCCGCCAGGATCTTCGAGCAGAGCATCGCCGAGAGCGAGAGCGCCACGAAGCTCGAGACCGCCACGGCGACCGAGACCGTCACCGCCAGCTCGCGGAAGATCCGCCCCGTCGTGCCCTCCAGGAAGGCGATCGGTACGAAGACCGCGATCACGACCAGCGTCGTCGCCACGACGGCAAAGCCCACTTCGCGCGTTCCACGATAGGCGGCGATCAACGGCGGCTCGCCGAGCTCGATGCGTCGCTGGACGTTCTCGAGCACGACGATCGAGTCGTCCACCACCAGGCCGATCGAGAGGATCAGGGCCAGGAGCGTGAGGAGATTGATCGAGAGGCCGAAGGCGTAGAGGCCAGCGAAGCTCGCGACGAGGCAGATCGGGACCGTGATGGCCGGGATCAGGGCGGCTCGCTTCGTCCCGAGAAAGAGATAGATCACGAAGACGACGAGGACCATCGCGATCGCGAGGGTCTTGTAGACCTCGTCGACCGAAGCCTGCACGAAGGCGGCGCTGTTCCAGCTGACCTCGAAGGTCATGCCTTCCGGCAGGCTCGGCCGCACGCGAGCGATCTCCTCGACCACATCGCGGGCGACCGCCACCGTGTTCGCCGTCGATTGCTTGACGATGCCGACACCGACTCGTGGGATGCCGTTGCCTCGGAACTCACCGGCGGACTCGAGCGAGCCGATTTCGACCCGCGCGACGTCTCCAAGCCGCACGAGGTAGCCGTCTCCGCCGCGCGCCAGCACGAGCGCCCGGAATTCCTCGGGTGTCGAGTAGCCCCGTTCCACGCGGACCGTGAGGTCGCGATCGATCGACTCGAGACGACCCGCCGGAAGCTCGACGTTCTGGGACCGCAGGGCGTTCTCGACGTCCGCGACCGTGAGATCGTGGGCCGCGAGGGCGACCCGATCGAGCCAGATCCGCATCGAATAATGTTTGGCACCGGAGAGCGCGACGCGCGCCACGCCATCGAGGACCGAGAAGCGATCCAGGATGCGGCGCTCGGCGTAGTCCGTCAGCTCCAGCGCGTCCATGTTCTCGCCGCTCAGATTCAGCCACATGATCGGACGGGCGTCGGACTCGGCCTTCACGATCTCGGGCGGATCGGCCTCGTCGGGCAGCTCGCCACGCGCTCGCGACACCCGATCCCGGACGTCGTTCGCGGCGTCGTCGATGTCCCGAGAGAGCTCGAACTCGATCGTGATCCGCGAGATGCCCTCGCTGCTCTGGGCCACGATCTTGCGGATCCCCTCCAGCCCGGAGAGTCGGTCTTCGATCGGCTTCGTGACGCGATTTTCGATCACCGCGGCAGAGGCGCCGACGTAGGTCGTCTCCACCGAGACGATCGGCGGGTCGACGTCCGGAAGCTCGCGCAGCGGCAGGTTCTGGAAGGAGAGGACGCCGAAGGCGATCAGCAGCAACGAAAAGACGGTGGCGAGAACCGGCCGTCGTACCGATGTGTCGGAAAGCCACATGGCGCCTCCTCAGGCGTTCGGTGGCGCCTGCTCGCGCAGGACGCGAACCACGCCGCCGGTGGGAATCAGACTGGCTCCATCGACCACGATGCGGGCATCCGGAGCCAGCCCCGAGAGCACCTCAACCAGTCCCGGAATCCGGCGACCGATCCGGATCTCCGCGCGTCGGGGTCGATCCTCTTCATCGAGAACGACGACGTATTGGCTGGATCCACGCGGGACCAGCGCCTGCTCCTCGACGGCGAGCGAGCGCCGGGGGTTGGTGCGCAGGACGAGGGTCAGCAGCATGCCGGGACGCAGGGCCCGATCCGCGTTCTCGATCACGGCGCGCGCCCGGATCGAACGCGTCGCCTCATCGACACGGCTGTCGATCGCGGTGACCCGACCGACGAAGCGGCGCTCGGGATAGGCGGCGTTCTCGGTCGACACGACGAGCCCCGTCTCCAGGATCGAGAGGAAGCTCTCGGGCACGGAGAAGTCGAGCTTGATCGGATCGACGTCGTCGAGGGTCGTGATTCGATCACCGGGCTGCACCAGGGTTCCCGGGCTCACCTCCCGCAGACCGAGGATTCCGGCGAAGGGCGCCCGGATCCGTCGATCCGAGACGCGGGCCTCGAGCTCGGCCACCCGCGCCTCGGCCGCATCGAGCGCGGTCCGCACCTCGTCGTAGCGCGACCGGGACTCGGTCCCGCTCTTCGCGAGATCGGAAACACGCTCGAATCGGAGCCGGGCGTCTGCGCGGTTCGCCCGGGCCTCGGCCAGCTGGGCCCGCTCTTCGCTGCTCTCGAGTTCGACGAGCAGGGCGCCGGCCTCGACCTGCTGCCCGTCTTCGAAGTGGACCTTCGAGACGGTCTCGGTCACGTTCGCAGTGATCACGACCGACTCGTTCGCCCGGGCAGTCCCGAGCGCCTCGATCCGATCCGTGAACTCGTACTCGAATGGCCTCGACACGACGACCGGGATCGGGGGTCTCTCGCCCGTCGCCGTATCCGAGGCGCTCCGCTCACAGCCGGCGGCCAGCGCGACGATCAGGACGAGGCTCGAAAGGACACCCCTCCAAAGTCGGGCTACCGGGCGACGGCGGGAACCTCGCGGCAGGGGCCGTCCGGCCGACGCGTTGCCGCGCGGGGCTCGATGGACTCGGAAGTTCAGGGGCATCGCGAGAGACTATCAGCTCGCGGATGGAGTGTCCTCGTTCGGCCGCGCCGGCGACGCGGGCCGGTCCCAGGACCACCGGTCCTGCTACGCTGGGATCCGCACGAGCGCTTCGAGGGGAGAACAGGATGCGAGACGACCGACGGATCCGGCTCGGGCCGCTCGAAGCAAAGCTGCTCGAATGGCTCTGGGGGCGCGACTGGGGCGACGTGAAGAGCGCGCATGCCGCGATCGGTCGCACCCGAGCGCTCTCCCGGAACACCGTCCACAGCACCCTCGAGCGACTGGTCCGGAAGGGCCTGGTGGAACGCGAACGGCAGGGGCGCGCCTATCACTACCGCACCCGCATCTCGCAGGCCGACTGGGTCCGCGAAACCCTCCGCAGGAGCCTCGTGGAGATCCCCGGCGCCGAGCCCACCCTGCTGCTGGCGGGATTCGTGGACTTTGCGGAGCGGGTCGACGATGCCGGACTGTCGGACCTCGAGAGACTCGTTCAGGCCCGTCGGCGAGAACGGGAGAGCCAGGCGCCGCTGCCCGCTGGGAGGAAAGCGCCGAGGAGAGCCGACTCATGAACCCAGGCGCCGCGCTCTCGCCCATCGCGCTGCTCGCCACGGTCTGGGTCCTGGGGGTGGCCCTTCTCTCGGTCGTGTCCCGTCTTCTCTGGCCGGTCGTCGAGCACCGCTCGCAGGCCTGGTCTCCCCGTGTCCGGGCCCGCAGGCTCGCCGCACTGGCCATCGCACCCGCCGCGATACCGACCGTCTTGCTGGGCCTGTGCGTGCTTCCAGGCGCCCTGGGCTTTCTGTCGGGACGAGGAGATCATTGCCCTGTCCACCTCGACCATCCCCATCTCTGTCTTGTTCACGCCTCGGTGACGCTCTCGCCCGCGCTCGTGGTCGGCCTGCTGCTTTTCCTGGCCCTGCTTTTCCCGGTCTGCCGAAAGGGAACGCGCGCCGTCGGACGAGCACGCCGGGAGCGCCTCGGCCTCGAGGCAGCGGCGACGGGCCAATCGTTCTCGCAGTCACGACTGACCCGCTCCGCGATCCCCTTCGCGCTCACCGGCGGCTGGATCAGACCCCGGATCTGGCTCTCCACGGCCCTCTTCGATGCGCTTCCGCCCGTTGGAAGGAAGATCGTGATCGCCCACGAGCGGGCGCATGTCGAACGGCGCGATCCCCTTCTCTGGGCCGTAGCCTCCACGCTGGCCGGTCTTCATCTGCCCGGCACGAGGCATCCCCTGCTCGCGCGCTTGCGACTGGCGGCGGAGCAGGACTGTGACGAGCGGGCTGCTGCCCGCATCGGGGATCGCCTCGAGGTGGCCGAGACACTGCTCTTCGTCGAGCGATTGATGAAGGGGTGCGAAGGCGCTCCCTCATCCGGCTCCCATGCCGCGCTCACGGGCAGCACCGTTCCGCGGCGCGTCCAGAGTCTGATCTCCGCGAAGCCCGAGGAACCGAAGGAATTCCCGTCGGGTCTCGTCGCCGCGGCGATCGCGCTCGTGGCTGGATTCGGAGCAGCGCCCCTCCATCACGCCGCAGAGCATCTCCTCGAGCTGGTGTACCGCTGGCTGGGTGCGACCGTCTGAACGAAGTCCGATCCATGGTCGGACCTGGTCCACCCCGGTAGGGTGGCGGGCATGTCGGAACACAGCCCGTCCACGTTCACGAGACGAAGCCCCACGCAGCCCCGTCGCGTCCGTCCGCGACGAATCACGTCGACGGGCTTCCTGTTCGCATTGCTCGCGAACGTCTCCGTCGCAGCGGCCCCGGCCGAGCCGGATCCGAAGACGCCCCGCTCCGACGGCGTCGAGTCGATGGTCGTCTTCGGCCGCGCGGAGGAGCAGATCGGAATTGCCTCCGCCGCCTCCGAGGGTCGCGTCTCGCGGGCGGACCTCGAGCTGCGTCCCCTCGGCCGGGTAGGCGAGCTGCTCGAGACCATTCCGGGCCTCATCGCCACCCAGCATTCCGGACCCGGCAAATCGAATCAGCTCTTCCTGCGCGGCTTCAACCTCGATCATGGCACGGACTTCGCGGCCCACTTCGATGGCGTTCCCGTGAACTTCAGGACCCACGGCCACGGCCAGGGCTACCTCGATCTGAACTTCGTGATCCCCGAGCTCGTCGAATCCCTCGATTTTCGGAAAGGACCCTACCGCGCGGACGTCGGTGACTTCGCCTCGGCCGGCTCGTCCTTCCTGCGGACGTGGGATCAGCTGCCCGAATCGATCGCCTCCCTCACGATCGGCGAGGATCGCTTCCTGCGCGGTCTGGTTGCGACCAACGTCCCCACCGAGCAGGGCGATTTCCTGATCGCCCTCGAAGGCAAGACCTTCGACGACCCCTTCGATCTCGACGCCGATCTCCTCCACATCAACGCCTTCGCCAAATGGACACGCCCCCTCGGCCCCGGAACCCTGCGCGCCTCGGCTCTCGGCTATCACGCCGAATGGAACTCCACGGAGCAGATCCCGAAGCGGGCGATCGAGTCGGGTCTCGTCCCGCGACTGGGATTCATCGATCCCGACCTCGGCGGCGAGACGACGCGAGTCGGATTGACCGTCGAATGGCAGGAGGAAGCCGCGGCGCCGATCGCGCTCTCGACCTACCTCATCTACTACCGCTTCAAGCTCTTCTCCAACTTCACCTACTTCCTAGACGACCCCATCAACGGCGACGAGTTCGCGCAGCGCGACGAACGCATCGCCTGGGGTGGCCGGGCGTCGAAGGCCTGGCGTCTCGACCTGTTCGGCAGCCCGGTCGACATCACGACCGGAGCCGAAACGCGCCTCGACGTGATCACCGACATCAGCCTGATCCGCACGGCCGCGCGCGAGCGCGTCGAGACGGTCCGCCGCGACAACGTCACCGAGTGGTCCGGCTCGCTCTACACCGAGGCCCGTTGGTCCCCCTTCGAGTGGATGACGTGGGTGGCGGGAGTGCGGGGCGATCTCTTCGCCTTCGACGTCGACGCCAACGATGGCATCGGAAGCGAGACGAACGGGGGGCGGGAGGTCGACGGTCTCGTCAGCCCGAAGCTGTCGCTCATCCTGCGACCCCACGACCAGGTCGAGGTCTACCTGAACGGCGGTGGCGGTTTCCACTCGAACGATGCGCGGGGTACGACGATCCGCATCGATCCAGCCACCGGCGATCGGGTCGACGACGTCGATCCCCTCGCTCGGCAATGGGGCGCCGAGGTCGGGACCCGCTGGCAGCCCGATCGGCGGTTCCACCTGACGGCCGCCTACTGGTTCCTGCGCTCGGAATCCGAGCTCGTCTTCGTGGGAGACGCGGGCACGACCGAGCCCCAGGGCAGCAGCCGGCGCCATGGCCTCGAGCTCACGGCCTTCCTCCGCCCCGTCGAGTGGATCGCCTTCGACGCCTCCTACGCGATCTCGGACGCGGAGTTCACCAATCTGCCCACGGGCCAGGACCGCATCCCGGGCGCCATCGAGACGGTCGTTTCAGCGGGGGCTACCGTGACGGCGGGCCCCTTCTCCGGGAGCATCCGACTCCGGCGATTCGGGCCCTTCCCCCTCGTCGAGGACAACACCCAACGATCCGGAGGCACGACCCTCGTGAATCTCGGGGCCGCCTACGATTGGGGACCCCTGCGATTCGGGATCACCGTGATCAATCTCCTCGACTCCAAGGACAGCGACATCGAGTACTTCTTCGAGTCCCAGCTCCCCGGCGAGCCCGACCCGGTCGCGGATACGCATCTTCATCCCGTCGCCCCGCGTCAGGTCCGGGGTACGCTGACCGCGCGATTCTGACACTACGACCCGCTCGTCGACGGCGATCCGCACTCGGCGCAGGCCGGTCCGCCCCCGAGTTCCGATGGACTTCGACCCGGCGTCGGTCTAGCCTTCTCGCCCGAGACGGGGGAATCGAGATGACCACACTCGAAGGCAACGCGATCATCGCCCAATCCGGAGGCCCCACCGCGGTCATCAACCAATCCCTGGTTGGCTGCATCGAGGGATTGCGGAGCTGCGATGCGATCGGTCGGATCTACGGCGCCCGTCATGCCGTGCGCGGCATCGTCGAGGACGATCTGCTCGACCTGACCGGGATCCCCGCCGATCGCCTCGAGCGCGTCGCTCGGACCCCGGCCTCCGCCCTGGGTTCGAGTCGCGACAAGCCCGACGAGGCGGCCTGCCAGAGAATCTGCGAGAGCTTCGAGCGCCACGACATCCGTTATTTCTTCTACATCGGAGGCAACGACAGCTCCGATACCTGCCGCATCGTGAACGAGGTCGCGAAGCGCCGCGGCCATACGCTGCGCGCCTTTCACGTCCCCAAGACGATCGACAACGATCTCGTGGAGAACGATCACACGCCCGGCTTCGGCTCCGCAGCCCGTTTCGTCGCCTGTGCCCTGATGGGCGACTCCCTCGACAACAAAGCCCTGCCCGGGATCAAGGTCGACGTCATCATGGGCCGCCACGCCGGCTGGCTGACGGCCGCGACCGCTCTTGCGCGGGGCCGCGAAGGAGACGGGCCCCATCTGATCTACGTGCCCGAGGTTGCCTTCGATCTCGATCGCTTCGTCGCGGACGTCGACCGGATCCATTCGCGGCTGGGCCGCTGTCTGATCGCGGTTTCCGAGGGCATTCACGATGCCGAGGGGACGCCGATCGCAGTCCGGCTCGCCGCCGACGCGGAACGCGACGCCCACGGCAACGTGCAGCTCTCGGGCACGGGTGCGCTCGGTGACTTCCTCGCGCAGCGGATCAAGGATTGCCTGGGCGGGAAGCTGCGCGTGCGCGCCGACACCTTCGGCTACCTCCAACGCTCCTTCGCCGGCTGCGTCAGCGAGGTGGATCGGGCGGAGGCCCGCGCGGTGGGGCGGCGCGCCGCAGCGCTCGCCATCGAGGGTTGGGAGGAGGGGTCGATCGCGATCCGCCGGAACGGCGACTCGCCCTATGCGGTCTCCTACGACCGCGTCGAGCTGGCCGCGGTCGCCGCCCAGACGAGGACCCTGCCCCCGGAGTACGTCGTCGACGGGAACGACATTGCCGACTCCTTTCGCGGGTACGCGCTGCCGCTGACGGGGGAGCTGCCCGAGATCGAGCAGCTGTAGCAGGCATCCCGAGGGTCGATCCGGAGGCCTCTCGCCATCCCCATCATTCGAACTCTTCGACCGCACGGATAGAATACATCGATATTTTAGAAGTCTGTATCCGTGGATCCACTTGCGGGCGTCGCACGACTGCGACTCTACGGGCTGTCCTGGGACGCCTGTCGTGGGAGAGGTTACGTTACGCCGTCATGAGCCACTCGGACCCTCACTCCTCGCGCGAGCCGCGTTCGCCTCATCCCGAAGGTGGCGCGTTCGGCGTCCCGATCGCGTTGCTCCGACAACTCGAGAATCTGCTGGGGCATCCGAACCGGCCGTCGACGATCGTCACGACGATCCGGGACACCAGCGGCAGAAGCTGGCAGGAGCTTCTCGAAGACGAGTGCGATGCCCATGACATGCGGGGTCGACGCGCGATCTGGTCGCTGCGAGAGGCCGCCGGTGCATGCGGTCCGAACGCCCCGCTCGTCTCCACGAGGCGCCGCCCGGATGACTCCATCGAGTGGTTTGCACTGGCGGGGAGGTCGGGGCGGCGGGTATCGGTTCTTCACGAGGACGGCTCGACGGAACGGCTGTCGCCCGACAGGCTGCGGCGCTGGCTCGGAGAGTCCGACGACACGTCCGTCCGCAGCTGGGTCGTCGTCGAGAGCCGCTTCCCCTCGTCGCGCTCGATCGGTTCGAAGCGAGCGGAGGACTCCGGCTCCAGGACCGATGAGAAGCATGGCTCACCCTTTCAGCGACTTCTCGACCTGCTTCGACCCGAGAAAGCCGACATCTGGGCCATCGTCCTCTTCGCGGCCTTCATCGGCGGGCTCATGCTGGCGACTCCGATCGCCGTCCAGCAGCTGGTCAATTCGATCGCCTTCGGAGGCCTGATCCAGCCCGTCGTGGTGCTGGCGTTGCTGCTCCTGGTCGTGCTCGCCTTCTCGGCGGTGATTTCAGCAGTTCAGCACTTCGTCGCGGAGCTGATCCAGCGTCGCATCTTCGTGCGCGTCGTGCTCGATGTCGCCGAACGACTCCCCCGCGTGCAGGCCCAGGCCTTCGACCGCCACCATGGACCCGAGCTCGTGAACCGCGTCTTCGACGTCGTCATGGTCCAGAAGGTCGGGTCGCTGCTGCTACTCGAAGGGACGACGGTGCTGCTTCAGACGACCGTCGGGCTCGTCGTGCTGTCTTTCTATCACCCGTTGATGTTGGCCTTCAGCGGCCTCCTGATCGCCGGGATCCTGATCGTCGTCGTCGTGATGGGACGGGGCGCCGTGCGCACCGCGATCGCCGAGTCGAGCATGAGGTACGAGGTGATCGGCTGGTTGGAGGAGCTCGCGCTCCACGCATCGACCTTCCGTGACCACGACCAGCGACTCTACGCCCTCTCCCGTGCCGATCGTCTGGCCACGGCCTACGTGGGAGCCCGCCAGGAGCACTACAAGATCGTGCTGCGACAACTATCCGGGGCACTCGCCCTGCAGGTGCTGGCCAACAGCTCGTTGCTTGCTCTCGGAGGCATGCTCGTCGTCCAGGCCCAGTTGACCCTGGGACAGCTCGTCGCGTCGGAGCTGATCATCACGGTCATCGTCGCGGCCGTCGCCAAGTTCGGGAAGCAGCTCGAGCATTTCTACGACCTGCTGGCCGCAATGGACAAGCTTTCGATCCTGATCGACCTGCCCCTCGAGCGCAGCGACGGGATCGACGTCGAGCCGGCGCCTGGACCGGCTGCGGTCGAGCTCGTGGACGTGAGCTTCGGCTACGACTCGAAGCCGCTCTTCGAGGAACTGAGCCTCCGGATCGGAGCCGGAGAGCGACTCGCCATCGACGGGGCGATGGGCAGCGGCAAGAGCGCGTTGCTCGACCTGCTCTGCGGCCTGCGGGTGCCCTGGTCCGGCTCCATCCTGATCGATGGAATCGACTATCGGGAGGTCAACCTCGAGGCACTGCGTGCCCAGGTCGCGCTCGTCCGGGAGCCCGAGATCTTCACGGCCACGATCCGCGAGAACGTCCAGGTCGGCCGACATCCGTTCTCGGACTACGACGTGCGCCAGGCGCTCGATGCCGTGGGCCTGCTCGAGGAGATCCGTACCCTGCCCGAAGGCATCGAGACGCGACTCTCGCCCAGCGGGCGCCCGCTGTCCCAGGTCCAGGCGAGTCGACTCGCCCTGGCCCGGGCCCTGCTCGCGAAGCCGCGGCTGCTGCTCGTCGACCGCGCTCTCGACGATCTCGATCCGATGGCGCGAGAGCGGATCGGCGAGGTGCTCTTCGATCCGGACGCACCCTGGACGCTCGTCGTCGTCTCCGAGCGGGACGACGTCCTCGCTCACTGCAGCGTGCGCCGTACCCTCGGAGAGCCGGAGGTCTGGTCCGCTCGGACGGAGCCTCTTCCGAGAGCATCCGACGACGCACCCGGTGGATCCGCATGGGCCGAGAGCGGAGTGGGAGGCCAATGACGGACCTCGGCGCCCATCGCAATGCGAGACTCTCCGCACTTCAGCTCGTCCGCGGACCCAACGCCCTGAGACTCTTCGTCCGACTGCTGATCCTGCTGGCCGTATGGATCGTGCTGCTGCTGATCATCGTCCCCTGGCAGCAGAACGTGCCGGCGACGGGACACGTCTCGGCCTTGAACCCCTTCGATCGGATCCAGACGATCGCGGCTCCCGTCGGAGGGCGCGTCCGAAGGGCCTGGGTGGTCGAGGGCTCGCTCGTGCAGGAGGGCGACCGCCTGCTCGAGATCGTCGACAACGACCCCGCGCTGCTCAGTCGACTCGAACAACAGCGAGTCGCGCTCGAGATCCAGCTCGAGACCGCCCGGGAGCGAGTCCGCGTCTACGAGACCCAGGTCGAAGCCCTCGAGAACGCGCGCGACCTGGCCGTCCAGGCGGCCCAGAGCCTGATCGAGGTCTCACTCGCCCAGGTACGCTCGGCTCGTTATGCCGTCGAGGCGGCCGAGGCGGCTGCCCAGCAGGCGCTCTCCAACTACGAGCGGCAGCGACAGCTCGAGCAGGAAGGACTCGCCTCCGGCCTCGATTTCGAGGTGGCCGAGCGGGTCTACCGGGAGGCACAGGCCGAGCTCGAGCAGCGACGCCAGACGCTGGCCGCGAGCCTGAGTACGGAGCAGGCGAGGCGATCCGAGCTCGGACGCATCGAGACCGAGAGCCAGGCCCGGATCGAGTCCGCCCGGGCCGAGGGGCAGCGCGCCCGCTCCGAGGCCGCGTCGGAGCAGGAGCAGCTCGCCGAGCTCGAGGTCCGCATCGCTCAGCGCAACACCCAGCTGATCACGGCTCCGCGACCCGGCGTCGTCTCTCGACTCTACGCGAGTCCCGGTGCCGAGCTGGTGAAGGCCGGCGATCCGCTGATCGCGCTGATCCCCGATGCCGGACGCCAGGCCGCCGAGCTCTGGGTGGATGGCAATCACATCCCGCTGATCCACGAAGGACGGTCGGTCCGGCTGCAGTTCGAGGGCTGGCCCGGAGTCCAGTTCGCGGGCTGGCCCTCGGTGGCGATCGGAACCTTCGGAGGCCAGGTGGCGATCATCGATCCAACCGGAGACGGCACGGGTCGTTTCCGCATCGTGGTCGTCCCGGATCCGGAGGACGAGCCGTGGCCGGATCCGCGGTTCTTGCGGCAGGGCGCGCGCGCGAACGGCTTCGTGCTGCTCGACCGCGTCACGCTCGGCTACGAGCTCTGGCGTCAGGCGAACGGGTTTCCGCCCACCGTCGCCATGAGGCCCGGTCCCGACCAGAACGCGTCTTCACCGGGCGCGGGTACATGATGCATCGGGCGGACGGGCTCGCCAGGATCCTGCTTCTCTGCTCCGTACTCGCCTCCGCTTCGGCGGCCGAGGAAGGGATCGGCTCCCTGCGGATCGAAGCCGAGCGGGAGGTGCGGCCCCTGGAGCTCGAGGAAGTCCTCGCCTCCGTCGACGAGACCTATCCGCTGCTGCTCGCCGCGCTGGTCGACCTCGAGCAGGCCGAGGCCGAGCTGCTCGAAGCCAGGGGAGCCTTCGATACCCGCCTCCGGGCGGAGGGATTCGCCGCGCCGACCGGTTTCTACGATCGCTACACCGGCGATCTGGGAATCGAGCAGCCGACCCGGATCTTCGGCAGTCGGCTCTTCGCGGGCTACCGCGTCGGTCGCGGCGACTTTCCCTCCTACCGCGGAGGCGACAAGACGAACGACGAAGGAGAGCTGCGCGCCGGCATCGAGATCCCGCTGCTGAAGGATCGCGCGGTCGACGCCGGCCGGACCGGCCTCCGGACGAGCGAAATCCGGCTGCAGGCGGCCGGACCCCAGGTCGAAATCCAACGCATCGAGATCCTGCAGAGCGCCAGCGAGGCCTTCTGGACCTGGGTCTCCATGGGGCTCGCGGTCGAGGTCGAGCGCGAGCTGCTCGCCACCGCCCTCGACCGCAGGAGTCAGCTCGAAGGGCGCGCGGCGCGGGGCGCGATCCCGCGCATCGACGTCACCGACAATCAACGGCTGATCATCGATCGCGAGATCCGGCTGCGGGGCGCGGAACGGGATGCCCTGGAGGCGGCCATCTCCCTCTCGTTGTTCTTGCGCGACGAAAACGGAGGGCCGGTGATCCCCGGGCCGACGAGGCTGCCCGAACGTTTTCCCGAGGAGGACCTCTGGGGAGAGGAGCAGCTTCGCCGGGATCTCGAACGGGCGATCGCGGGGCACCCGATCCTGCGCGAGCTCCGCCTGCGCCGGGAGGAGATCGAGGCGCAGCTGGCGCTGGATCGGAACGCCCTGCTTCCCGACCTTCGCCTCCAGGTCGAAGGCTCGCAGGATCTCGGCGGCAGCTCGAGCGGGATCGACTCCAGCGGAAAGCTCACGGCCGACCCGAAGGACCAGACCGAGATCAAGGCGACGCTTCGACTGGAGCTTCCCGTGCTGCAGCGAAAGGCTCGCGGCCGGGCTCTCGCAAGGCGCGCCGAGCTCTCGCGACTGGACTACCGGACCCGATTCGCCCGGGATCAGGTCGAGGCGTCGATCCGACGCGCGATGGCATCGCTGCAGGCCGCCTTCGACCAGACCCGTCTCGCGCGTCGGAACCTCGAGCTGGCCGCTCAGCTGCGCGATGCGGAGGAGCGGAAGCTCTCACTCGGCTCGAGCAACCTGATCGACGTCAACATCCGGGAGATCCAGGCGGCCGACGCCGCGCGCGCGCTCATCTTTGCGCAGGCCGCCTACTTCCGGGCCCTCGCACGCTACCAGGCGGCCAGCGCTTCGATCGGAGTCTGAGGGCGAATACCGATCGCCGGAGCGCCCTTCGTCGTCGGCGCGATGGCCCCGATCCGCCCAGCCCCGCCCCACCTCGCCCGATACGGGCCGTCCCTTCTCTTCGCCCTTCTGATATATGATTATATATTGACGTATTATATATCGTGTGTTTTAATTCGTATCACAGAAAGCGCGTAATTTGATTCAGAAGGGAAGCCGGATCCATGACACGACTCGAAGCAATCGGCCTGATCGCACCCCTGGCGATGATCTCGGTGGGATTCATCCTTCCGACGTTCTCTCGCTGGTCCGCGCGCCGGTCCGCGCGCTGCACGCTGGCGGGGGCGACGATCGCGTTCCTCGTGGCGCTGACCATCGGCACCAGCCTGGCCCTCGGCCGCCTCGGACTCGTGCCCCAGCCGGAGACGGCTCTGCCATCGCTGCCCGGCATCCTGGGTCTCCGGATCGACGAGCTGACCGCGATCATGCTCTTCACGATTTCTTCGATCGGCCTGGTGGTCAGCCGATTCTCGATCCGTTATCTCGATGCCGACATCGCGCAGCGGCGCTTCTCGATCTGGCTTGCCTTCGCACTGGCGGCGGTCCTGCTCCTCGTCCTGGCGAGCAATCTTCTGGTCTTCTTCGCCGCATGGGTGGCAACGAGTCACGCGCTCCATCAGCTGTTGACGATCTACGGAGATCGCCCGGCAGCCCGACTCGCGGCTCGCAAGAAGTTCGTGATCAGCCGCATGGGCGACGCTTTTCTAGCGGTCGCGTTCATCTGGATCTACCAGACCTTCGGAACCTTCGAGCTCTCCGTGATCTTCGCCCGGGCCGAGCAGCTGGCGGACGCAGAGCAGTCGGCTCGTGTGCTTCCGATCGCTGTCCTGATCGTGCTCGGAGCGATGACGAAGTCGGCGCAGCTGCCGGTCCACAGTTGGCTGCCCGAAACGATGGAGGCGCCGACGCCGGTCTCGGCGATGATGCACGCAGGCATCATCAACGCGGGGGGCTTTCTCGTGATCCGCATGAGCCCCCTGATCGTGCACGCCCCGGCGGCCCTCTCGATCCTGGCGGTGATCGGCGCCCTCACCGCCGTCTTCGGCTCGGTCGTGATGCTGACCCAGACCGACGTCAAGAAGAAGCTGGCCTTCTCGACCGTGTCGCAGATGGGCTTCATGATGCTTCAATGCGGGGTGGGCGCCTTCTCGGCGGCCACGCTGCACCTGGTCGGACACTCCTTCTACAAGGCGCATGGCTTCCTCTCGGCCGGATCCTGGATCGACCCCCAGCCGGCACGGATCCGCGCTCTCGCGAGCGAGGCCCGGGTCGGATGGAGCGGCGTCGTGTCGTCGATCGGCATGGCCGCCGGCATCGTCCTGATCACCCTCTGGGCGTACGGCTTCGACCCTGGAAGCAAACCTGGACTGCCCGTGCTCGGGGGCATTCTCACGCTCGGCCTCGCCCAGCTGCTGATCTTCGTCCGACAGATCGGCCCCCAGCTTCCGCAGGGACTGCCCTTCTGGCTTGCTGGGCTGCTGCCCTCCACGGTGATCGCAGTGCTCTACTTCGGCGCCGTCTCAGGCCTCGAGCAGGTGCTCGGTGACGCCGTCGCCCAACCTGGAGCCGACTTTTCGGGCACGCCGTGGGCCGTAGCCGCCTTCACTCTGCTGCTCTTCGCCGGCGCGCTGCTGCTGCAGGCGATGAAGCCGACGGGGCAGGCGGACTCGCGCTGGGCCCGCTTCTACGTGCACGCTCACAACGGTTTCTACATTGGCACGATCCAGAACCACATCGTCCAGCGTTTCTGGCCCCTGCCGAGGACCGACCCGCAACCCTGATCGAAGATTCGGTCGCGCCGTCCGCGGCCCACGCAACCCACACCACGACAACCCACACCACGACAACGCAGACTACACGGAGACCCCCTGATGCTCGAGCCGACCGAAGGATCCCTGCATGCCCTTTCCACCCACGCCGCCCCGGCTGGATTGACCGCCACCATCGAGGCCGCCGGACGGGCGATCGCGCCCCTCTGGACCCTGCGCAACTTCGTCGCCGTGAACCCCTTCCTGGGCTTCACGGATCTCGAGTTCCATCGGGGCCTGCGGGAGATCGAGCGCGTCCACCACGCGCAGGGCACATTCCCCCTCGCGCTCTACCACGAACTCCGGGCGACGGGACGCATCGCGGAGGGCGATCTCGAGCGGGCCATCGAGGAAGCGCCCCATGCGCTCGGCCGGCCGGATCTGTCGCGGGTGTCACCCGAGATCCTTCGCCGGGCACTCGACGCGCCACTCCAGAGCGAGGAACCCGCCGACGGTCGGACGTGGACCTACGCGGAGGTCGTCGATCGCCTCGACGGCAGTGACTGGTCTCGCGTCGTGGTCGAGCAGATCGCGAGCTTCTGCGCGGCGCGATTCGACGCCGGCCAGTCGAGCTGGCATCAGCCCTGGGCGGAGCTCCCGCTCTACTCCGCCTGGCGAGCCCATGCACGCTGGGATCACGATCCGGAGCTGCACGGGGTTCGAGGCTTCCGGGACTACGTCGAGCGGCTTCCCGAGGATCCCGAGGAGACGATCGCGGGCGTGCTCGAGCAGCTCGCGGTGCCCCGGAACGAGTGGGAGGGACTGCTGGCCCGCGAGCTCGCCTCGATTGCGGGCTGGGCGGGCCATCTCCAATACCGGATTCGCGAGGCCCGGCTGCGCGAACGGGAGCCCGAGGTCTCGCTCACCGATCTGCTCGCGATCCGACTGGCGTGGGACGGCGCCCTCCACCGGTTCACGACCACCCGAAGGCATCCGAGCGCCTGGCCCGCCCTCTGCAAGCAGGCCTCGCAAACCCCGGCCGGAACGCCCCTGCTTCGTTTCGAGGACGGCTCCACCTCTCCGCTCACCGATCTCGAGGCCCGCCTGCTCTGGCAGACGGCCTACGAGCACGCCTATCGCAGAGAGCTGCTCGCACAGCTCACGGCGAGCCGGGCGATCAGCCCCGATCCGGACTGGGCACCGCTCGTCCAGGCGGTGTTCTGCATCGATGTCCGCTCGGAACGGCTGCGCCGCAACCTCGAAGCGACGTCCGAAAAGATTCAGACGATCGGATTCGCCGGATTCTTCGGTTTCGCTCTCGAGTACGTCCATCCCACCGATCGGACGGCCGAGGCGCGCTGCCCGGCCCTGCTGGCACCGGCCCACCGGATCCGCGAGGTCGGCCGTTCGGGCGGCGACGCGGTCACGCGGCTCCTGCGGCGGGAAGAACGTCATACCCTGCTGAAGCGGCTGCGCCTCTCCACCGTCGGCGCCTTCCCCTTCGTCGAGACGATCGGGCACTTCTTCGGGCTCCGACTCGCCACCGACTCGCTCGGATGGACCCGTCCGGAGCTCGACAGTCGCCTCTTCTCCGCGCGACGGAAGGGCGAGTTCGTTCCGGAGATCGAGCCTTCCATCGACGAGAGCGGGCGCACCGGACTCGATGCCGAGGCCCGCATCGCCCTGGCCGAGGGCATGCTTCGGAACATGGGGCTACTGCATCAATTCGCCCCTCTGGTCGTGATCTGTGGCCATGGGAGTCGAACCACGAACAACGCCTACGCCTCGTCCCTCGATTGCGGCGCCTGTGGCGGCCTTCCCGGGGACGTCAACGCAATCGTCGCCGCCCGCGTCCTGAACGATCCAGGCGTTCGCGAGGTGCTGATCGAAAGGGGCATCGAGATCCCCTCCACCACCTGCTTCGTCGCGGCTCTGCACGAGACCACGACGGATCGGGTCGAGCTGCTCGAGACGAACGGTGCCGACCCGGCTCTGGTCGAGCAGCTCCGCGCCTGGCTCGAGCAGGCGGGCGAGGGCACGCGCGCCGAACGGGCGCCTTCCCTCGGACTCGACCCAGGCAGCGGCCCGGGCTCCTCGGCCATGCGAGGCGTCCTCCGACGCAGTCGTGACTGGTCCGAGGTGCGGCCCGAGTGGGGGCTGGCGGGCAACGCGGCCCTGATCGTCGCGCCAAGGACCCGGACCCGGGGTCTCGATCTCGGTGGACGCTGCTTCCTCCACGATTACCGAGCCGACCTCGATCCGGATGGCGGGGTGCTCGAGCTGATCATGACGGCGCCCCTCGTCGTCGCCTCCTGGATCAACCTCCAGTACTATGCGTCCACGGTCGACAACGACGCATTCGGGAGTGGCAGCAAGGTCCTTCACAACGTGGTCGGTCGACACAGCGTGATGCTCGGAAACGTGAGCGACCTGCGGCCCGGCCTGCCCTGGCAGTCGGTCCACGACGGAGAGCGCTTCATCCATGAGCCCCTCCGCCTGCAGGTCGTCCTCGAAGCGCCCCTCGATCGGATCGAGGGCGTGCTGGAGCGCCACGAGGGACTCCAGCAACTGATCGGGAACGGCTGGGTTGCCCTGATCGCGATCGAGCCGAACGGCGAGCGTCTCCACCGCTGGCGGGATGGAGGCTTTCGGGAGATCTGAGGCACATGGCCAGGAAGGACGACGACGCTTCGGGGGGCTCGAGCGCTTCGGGAACCCCGGGAAAGTGGACCTTCTTCACGAACCACGCGCACGTCCTCTTCGTGCTCGCCTCCGATCCCGAGTCGCGGCTGCGGGACGTGGCCGACCGCGTCCAGATCACGGAGCGGGCCACCCAGAGGATCGTCCACGAGCTCGAGGAGGAGGGCTACCTGCGGATCGTCAAGCAGGGGCGGCGCAACCGCTACGTGATCCAGGCCAACAAGCGGCTTCGCCACCCGATCGAGCAGCATCGCCGACTGAAAGACCTGATCGAGGTCCTCGAGCTCGGGCGCTAGATCCCGAGATCCCCGTCAGCCCAGCCTCGCGGGGGCCCTCTACCTCCAGCGTCGCCAGCGCCTCCAGCCTAGATCGGCGACGTGTGGGTTTGTGTATTTCTGTCACATTTTGAGTATTTTCGCTACGGACTATCGTGCAAAACCGGGGTGAGGCCCCGCCGCGCGCGGCACAGCTCGTGCAGTACGCCTCTATGCCCCCACCCCAGGCGAGGCCGGATTGCCGGACCCACGTGGGCTCAGCGACGGGCGCGTGGATCGACGGGCGAGAGGCGCGACGAGATGCGCCAGACCGAGATGCGCAAAGATGCGCAAAGAGGAACCGTAGCCATGAAGAGATCAATCCTGGTCGTCGACGACGACGCCGACATGCGGGAGATGGTCGAGGACCTGATGGTCTCTCGCAGCTTCGAGGTCGCCACGGCCTCATCGGGAGTGGAGGCGCTCGAGCGCCTCCAGGCACGCGACTTCGATGCCATGCTCACTGATCTCCAGATGCCTGGAATGGATGGACTCGCGCTGCTCGCCACCGTGCGCGAGCTGCATCCCGAGCTGCCGGTCGTGCTGATGACCAGCTTCGGGAGCATCCAGACGGCCGTCGAGGCGATGCGCAACGGCGCCCACGACTACGTCACGAAGCCCTTCGAGAGCGAGTCCCTGCTCCTCACCCTCGAACGTGCGCTCGAGCGCCGGGACCTCGAGGAGGAAAATCGGAGACTGAGGGCTGCCGTCGGACGCACGGCCTCCTTCGGTGATCTCGTGGGCAAGAGCGCCGCCATGAACGAGATCTACGCCCTGATCCGGAAGATCGCGAACAACCGCAGCAACGTCCTGATCACGGGCGAGAGCGGCACCGGGAAGGAGGTCGTCGCCCGCACGATCCACTTCACCGGCCATCGGGCAGACAAGCCTTTCGTCCCGATCAACTGCACCGCGATGCCTGAGGGCCTCCTCGAGAGCGAGCTCTTCGGTCATGCCCGGGGTGCCTTCACGGGAGCCCACGCAAGCAAGAAGGGTCTCTTCGAGGTGGCCCACGGCGGCACGCTCTTCCTCGACGAGATCGGCGACATGCCACCTTCGCTCCAGGCGAAGCTGCTGCGTGTGCTCCAGGACGGCGAGATCCGTCCGGTCGGCGCCAACCATGCCGTGAAGGTCGACGTACGACTGATCGCGGCCACCCATCGGAATCTGAAGGAAGAGATCGAGCAGGGGCGTTTCCGCGAGGATCTGTACTACCGCCTGAACGTGATTCCGATCCACATTCCGGCGCTGCGCGAGCGACCCGACGACATTCCCCCGCTCGCCAACGCCTTTCTCGCTCGGCACGGCGACGGCCGACCGCGTCAGATTTCCGAGAAGGCCATGCAGAAGCTGCAGCGCGCGCCCTGGCAGGGCAATGCGCGTGAGCTGGAGAACTGCATCGAGCGCAGCCTCGCGCTCGCCGAGGCAAGCGAGATCCACGCAAGCGACGTCCTGATCGCCGATGATCCGACCCGTGTCGACGGCAGCCTGGAGGAGATGATCGTCCAGCTCGCCCAGCAGCAGAGACTCTCCCTCCACGCTCTCTCGGATCTCTACGTCGAAGCGGTCCTACAGTCCTGTCATGGCCGCAAGAGCGAGGCGGCCAGGATTCTCGGTGTCAATCGCCGCACCCTCTATCGCCGCGAGGATCGCCTGGCCCAGAGCGGCGCGCGGGCCTAGCTCGAGCGCGGGCGCACGGAAGAACGGCGGGCCGCACCCGAAATCGGCCGCACCACCCTGGCCATGAATCTGTGGGTGCATACCTTCTGGGAAGAAGCTGGAGGTGTCCCTCTCCGGCGGGCTGGACGGCGTAGCCTGCGCCTCGGGAGATTCGACGTCATGGACGACAGCCTGCGTGAGACCGCCGAGAGGCTCCACGCGATCCTGCAGTCCGCGGTCGACGGAATCCTGGCGATCGACGCCCACGGCACCATCGAGTCTGCGAATCCCGCGGCCTCCCGGATCTTCGGCTACGACCACGACGAGCTACTCGGCGCCAACGTCTCCATGCTCATGCCCTCGCCCCATCGCGAACGACACGACGCCTACGTCAAACACTTTCTCGACACGGGCGACGCCCGCATCATCGGAATCGGCCGCGAGGTGACGGGCATCCGCAGGGACGGCAGCGAGTTCCCCCTCTACCTCGCCGTGAGCGAAGGTCGGCATCGCGACAAGCCGATCTTCACGGGGATCTTGCGAGACCTGACGGAGCTGCGGCGGGCCGAGGCCCGGGCGCAGTCCGCGGAGCAGCTGGCCTCCCTCGCCGTCATCACCGCCGGCATCGCCCACGACGTCGGCACCCCGATGAACGTCATCCTCGGCTACGCCGACATGCTGCGGGACTCGCTCGAGGATCCCAGGAACAAGCGCCGTGCCGAAGTGATCTCGGAGCAGGTCCGACGCGTGACGGATCTGCTGCAGACCCTGATGAACATTGCCCGGCCCCGAAAGATGACGCGCGCGCCGCTGGAGATCCAGCAGGTGCTCGAGCACTCGCTCGAGTTCTTTCGGGAAAAGCTCCGCAGTCGGCAGATCGAGGTCGTCCGGAACTTTCAGCCCGTCCCGCGGATCCACGGCGACCGGGATCGGCTGGAGCAGATGTTCCTGAACTTCCTCGTGAACGCCGCCGACGCGATGCCCCGGGGCGGTCGTCTCACCGTATCCATCCGACCCCTCGAAGACGATCGGGTCGAGATCTCGATCGCGGACACCGGACATGGCATCGAGCCCCAGGCGCTCGCCCGAATTTTCGAGCCCTTCTACACGAGCAAGGATCGGGGCAAGGGGACCGGGCTCGGCCTCGTCGTTTGCCGTTCGATCATTCTCGATCATCACGGATCGGTTGAAGTCGACAGCCAGCCCGAAAAGGGCACCTGCTTCCGCCTCCGATTCCCCATCGATTCCCAACCCCGCGGCGAGAGCGACGCTCGAGCCCAATGAAGGAGGCTTCTTCATGAAGATCGAGACGATCCTCGTCCCCACGGACTTCTCGGACGACGCGCAGCAGGCGCTGGCCACGGCAAAGGAGTGGGCACGCCGCTTCGGCGCCCAGATCGTGTTGCTGCACGCCTACCGGGTGGACGTGCCGATGTCGACACCCGCCCTCGGCGGCGGCTTCGTACTGCCCGACCGCTTCTACGAGGATCTGCGGGCCCATGCGACGAAGCAGGTCGAAGCCCTGGCCTCGGAGGCGGCCCGAGACGGGGTCGAGGCGACAGGCGTCGCGCTCGAGGAACGTCCCGTCGTGGCGATTCTCGAGGAGGCCCGCAAACGATCGGCGGACCTGATCGTGATGGGCACGCGCGGGCTCACGGGCCTCAAGCACATCGCCCTGGGCAGCGTGGCGGAACGCGTGGTCCGAGAGGCGCCCTGCCCGGTCCTCACGGTGAAGGCGGATTGAGCGAAGGAGGCCAGGGGCGACCTCCGCCGGTTCCCCCCGGCTTGCGTCCGGGGATCAGCCCTGGCCCTCGATGCCCATCAGCTCGCGCAGCTCCTTCAGCAGATTCCAGACGTCCGCCGGGAGATGGGCGCCCGAGGAGCCGCCGTAGCCCAGCACCTGGGTTTCCTCCAGCAGCGAGTAGGCCTTCTCGGCCAGCGCTCCCTTCGGATCCGATCGGATCGCGGCCTCGAGATGCCGCTCCGAGAGATTCACCCAGAAGCCGTCCAGGCTGCGGGCCTCGACGACCCCTAGCCAGTAGTAGGCCAGGGCCGTCTGCGCACGCTCTTCGTCGGTGCGATTGCGCGTCACCGCACGCATTTTCGCGCGGTCCTGATCCAGCCAGCGGACCAGCTGACTGGCGGCGGCGAGGTCCTGGATCAGTCCGTCCCGTCCGTAGGGGCCGACCGCCGCCTCGCCGGCCTCTTTAGCCAGGGCGGTGCCGAGCGCCAGGGAAGGCTTCGCTTCCTGCGTGAACTGCTTCGGATCGAGGCGGCCCAGCGCCGCCTGCCACTCGGCCACGCGCCGCTCGAGATAGAGCGGCAGATCGTCTCGAGCCGCGAAACGAGTGAGCGCCCTGTCGACCCGGGCGAGGTCGCCTCGCACCCGGATGGCGACGTTCAGATAGTCGACGAGCACGCCCCCGGCATCGAGCGACGGAGCCGTTCGAGTGCGGTCGTCGAGAAGTCCTTCCCAGACACTGAGCGCCTCGTCGAAGCGCCGTACGGTCACCAGCAGCCAGGCGCGTTCCCGGGGATCGAGCGAATCGATCTCGGTCTCGTCGATCAGCTCCTCTGCCAGGGGGAAGCTCCGATCCGAGGGCAGCCGCACATGGCAGGCGACACAATTCTGGAGGCTTCCGGTCAGGAAGAAGCGGGCCTCCTCGAACTCGCCGATCCGGAAGCGCTCGCGGGTCTCGGCGAGATCCCGGGCGAGATTCAGCGCGAGCTCGTCGAAGCCAGCCTCGCGTCCGCGTCCGTGTTTCTCGAGCTCGCCGGCCGCGGCCTCCAGCCGATCGAGAGAGTCGAGGATCTTCTGCCGCGATTCGAGCGAGCTCCAACGTCGGGCGTCGAGACTCATCGGAATCAGCTCCTTCATCTCCTCGAAGACCATGCGCATCGTCGGCCGCGGAGACGCCGGTGCCTCGGCCCGTGCGATGAGCGCGGGCGCCAGAAGGGCCATGAAGCCAACCAGGACTGCGGAAGAACTCGAATGGGACATGGCGCTACACCCTCCTGATCATTCGTCCTGGCCATTCATCGCGCGGAGTACCCACGCAGGGCCGGCTTCGCTCATACATCGTCGTTCCGGGACGCGATTCGGACGAGTGATCACTGCGCTCGAACGCGACGCCCCTCCGATTGTGCATGGTTCGGGCGACGGGCGAAAGCGTCCTCGAGCGATTCGGCCGGATCGAACGAACGGACGAATCCCGATTCCGGGGACGACGGAGCTCAGGTTTCCATCGACCTCAACGTCAGCACCGGGCACGGCGCGGCCTGCACGATCCGGCGGGCCACACTGCCCAGAAGCAGCTGGGCGATCCCCGTTCGACCCTGCGTCCCCATGACGATCAGGTCCACCGCGCTCCGCTCGACCTCGGCGAGAATGGCCTGGGCAGGAGGCGATTCCACCGCGCGTCCGCGCAGCACCCGTCCGGGTCGGACGTGCCTCTCCACGAGCCCCTCCACGGCCGCTTGCGCACGCTCGCGAAGCTCCCGCGCCACGTGGCCCGGCATGCGGAAGCCGCCGCCCGTGGGCGGTACCGACATCGGGATCACGAGATGATAGGCGTGCAGGATCGTCAGGGCGGATCCGAAGACCTCCGCCAGCTCGAGTGCGTAGTCGAGCGCCGCGTCCGCATGCTCGGAGAAGTCCGTCGGAACGAGGATTTCTCGACAATCCATCCGACCTCCGGTGCCGGTGCACCCGCTCCAACGGGGTCCACGAGAATCACGATCCGGACGCAGAGCATGCCACAGGGCGCAGGCCTCGAAGCGGGCCGCCACGTGTCTGCCCGCGGCCCCCTGAGACGAAAAGTCGCGGCCGGCCTCCGGCGCTGGATCCGACGGCGAATACGAGTACGGGACGTGAGCCGGATTCTGGCACACCACTTGCTCCTGAGCGGGGAAGTGGGCGAAGAGATCGTTTCGCCCCGGCGCACCGAGCGGGGCCGAGCCGAGCGGAACCGAACCGAGGAGATGATTCGGAGATGAACGAAGGCGCCACGATCCTGCTCCCGGTGGACTTCTCGTCGCACTCGCGTGCAGCGGCGATTCGCGCCTGCAACCTGGCCGCGGGGCTGGGAATGGCGGTCCGAATGATCCACGCGCTGCATCTGCCGCCGGTCGCACGGGAGGCGGTCGTGCCGCCCGATTTCTGGCAGGATCTCCGACGCTCGGAGTCGGCCCGGCTCGAGAGCTTCCACCGCTCGATCCGGGAGCGCTCCGACGTCGAGATCACCACGCACTTCGAAGAGCGGGACCCGGTCGACATGATCCTCTCCGCCGCCTGCGACGAGGCGGTGGAGCTGATCGTCATGGGAACCCACGGCCATCGCGGTCTCGACCGTTTCCTGCTCGGCAGCGTGGCCGAGCGCACGCTGCAACATGCACCGGTCCCGGTGCTCGTCGTACGCGACGACGAGATGGAGGCCGATCGGCGTATTGCGACGATCCTCTTCGCGACCGACTTCTCCGAGCACGCAGAGCGCGCCGAGAAGGTCGTCCGCGACTGGGCGCGACGACTGAACGCCCAGGTGGAGGTCTTTCACTCGATTCGTGAAACGGCCGTCCTCTTCGCTCCCTACGCCGTGCCGGGATCGAGCGACTTCGAAGGGCAGATGCACGAGGCGGCGGAGACGCGCATCCGCGGCGTTCTCGAGCGCTTCCGCGTCGCCGGTGTCTGCGCCAAGGGCAGGATCGTCTACGGCCTCGCCTCGAACGAGATCACGAAGCGAGCCGAGTCCTGCGGAGCGGAGCTGATCGCCATGGGCGCACGCGGCTACTCCACGCTACAGCGTTTTCTGCTGGGCAGCGTGGCCGAGCGGGTGCTGAGGGAGGCCCATTGCTCGGTGCTCGTGGTCGGCGCGCAGGATCGCTGATCGACCAGGAGGGCAGAACACCAACCGCAATGCCGGCGATGGCGATGCCGCCATTCGCGATGCCGCTCAGGACGGGGCGACGGCCTGCCGACCGGCCCGGGCCATGAGGTCGGTGATCTCTTCGAGCATCCGACCCAGGTCGCGCTCGGCCTGCAAGGTGAGTCCGGGGCCCAGCTGATCGCGCAGCGTCGAGAGAAAAGCGTCGACGAAGGGCGGATACATGCTCGTCGTCACGCCGTACTCCGCATGGCTCGCTCCGAGGGCACGCAAGTTCGCCTCGAGCCAGCTCGCGCGCTCGTGCAGAGCCAACAGCGAGCGCAGGGTCTCCTGCACCATCTCCTCGCGCTCCGAGAGAGCGTGGATCCCGAAGAGAGGGACGACCTCGGGATTGTCACGAAAGAACCGCCGGTAGAAGCGCTCGACGAACGCCTCCGTCCGCTCGGCCGTCCCGAGCTCCGCGAGCAGCCCGAGGATCTCATCGCGAGTCCGCTCGTCGGGGCTCTCCTCGTCGAGGCGCTCGTCGAAGTCCACATCGGCGGCCTGCGCGCTCGCGGGGGAGCCGGCTTGCACGTGGCGTGCTGCTTTGCCGTGAATCGAGCCGATACCCTCTCCGTCCCCCCTCTCGCTGGTTCCATCGAAGGGTATCGACTAGCCTCTTCGCCGAGTCATCCCGGAGGATACGCGTGTCGAGATCGAAGCCTTTCTCCTTCCTCGCCTTCGTTCCTCTCGCTCTCACGACGCTCCTGGGCCTGTCGTCGGCCGGATGCGGGCCGCGCACCTGGACCCCGACGGAGCTCGAAGCACTCCAGGAGTCGATCGAGGCCTACCGTCTCTACGAGCAGGGGGAGTACGCCCGCGTCCTGTCGAAGACGGATCGTTCGGAGCTCGGAAGCTGGGAGTTCAACGAAATGCGTCATTCGACGCTGCTGCTCCGCGGTTTCTGCCTCGAGCAGCAGGGTGATGAGCCTGCGGCCCGCGAGATCTACGAGCAGCTCGTCCGGGAGGCGCCCCTCTCCTTCGCCGCGGACGACGCGCGGGAGAGGCTTCGGATTCTGGAGATCGAGCAGGAGAATCCCGAGCAGGCCCGCTGGATGCGGGCCGTCGCGGAACGCGGCAGCGTCGAGAGCAGTCGGCGGACGCCCGTCGAGAGGGAGCCGGCCCGCTTTCCGCCGCTCCCGCGAACCGCCGGGATCGAAGGCTATGCGGTGGTCGAGTTCGGCGTGACGACCGCCGGGCGCACGGTGAATCCGGTGATCGCCGATGCGCAGCCCCCCCTGCTCTTCGACGGCACGGCCCTGCGCGCGGTCCGCGACTGGACCTTCATACCCGACCGGAAGGCCGATCCCGAACATCGCCAGGTCATCCGCATCGTCTTCACGCGCCAGACGATCCCGCCCGGACAGGAAGAAGAAGCCCTTCGCCGGCAGCAGGGCGCTGGATCCTGAGCTCATCGGGGATCGTCCGGGCAGTGAGCGGCGCCTCGGCGGAAGCCGCCGCGTGTCGTTCAGCTCGGCGAGCCGTAGGCGGTCTCGGAGTGCTCGGAGAGATCCAGCCCCTGGCTCTCCTCGTCTTCGTCGACCCGCCATCTGCCGAGAGCGAGCTTCAATCCGTACAGAATGACGACCGTCGAGAGGCTGGCGTAGAGTGCGGTGAATCCGATCGACACCAGCTGACGAAGAATCTGAGCGCCCCAGGAGACGCCCTCCGGTGCAGCGAAGTCCGCGATGAAGAGGCCGGTGGCAAGGGCTCCCCAGATCCCCCCTACGCCGTGGACCCCGAAGACGTCGAGAGAGTCGTCGTAGCCCAGGGAAGGCTTCAGCAGCGTGACGGCCGAATAACAAACCAATGCCGCACCGGCGCCCACCCCGATCGCGCCACCCGGCAGCACGAAGGCGCAGGCCGGAGTGATCGCCACGAGTCCCGCGACCGCACCGGTGGCGGCGCCGAGTACGGTGGGTCTGCCGCGATGCAGCCACTCGATCGCGACCCAGACGAAGACGGCGGTCGCCGCGGCCGTCTGGGTCGTGAGAAAGGCGAGGCCCGCGGTGCCATCCGCGGCGAGGGCGCTGCCCGCGTTGAATCCGAACCAGCCGACCCAGAGCAGCGACGTGCCGATCACCGTGAGCGGTAGGCTGTTGGGCTGCATCGGCTCGCGGCCGTGCCCTTGGCGGGGACCGATCACCAGACAGGCCACCAGCGCAGAGATCCCGCTCGACATGTGCACCACGAGTCCGCCGGCGAAGTCGAGCGCACCGTACTCCGCGATCCAGCCCCCTCCCCAGACCATGTGCGCGAGCGGGATGTAGACGATCACGACCCAGATCAGGATGAAGGCCAGATAGACGCTGAAGCGCATGCGCTCCGCGAAGGCGCCTAGCATCAGGGCCGGCGTGATGATGGCGAACATGCCCTGGAAGAGCACGAAGACGTAGGTCGGAATCGTACCGGAGACGGAGTCGGGACTGATCCCAGCGAGTCCGACCATGCTGAGATCGCCGATGAAGGCATTCAGCGACCCGCCGTCACCGAAGGCCAGGCTATAGCCGAAAACGACCCAGAGAAGCCCCACGGCTCCGGCCGAAATCAGGCATTGCATCAGCACCGACAGCAGGTTCTTGGTCCGCACGAGCCCGCCGTAGAAAAGCGCCAGCCCTGGCAGGGTCATCAGGAGCACGAGCAGCGTGCTCACCAGCATCCAGGCCGTATCGCCCGAGTCGAGGACGTCTTCGGCGGCCGCCCGACCCGCCACGAGCGACGAGCAGAGCAGACCGACCAGGATCGAAGGGATTGCTCGGGACACGAGGCGCACGGATTTCCTCCCTCTGGCTTGCGCGGTCGCGGACGGAACGCAGCGGGCCTCTTCGACGCGATAGAGATCGACGCGAAGAGACGGCCCGACTGTCGGCGCGGACCTACGCAATGGCCGTGCCATTCACGGCACGGCCCAGCGCGCGGTATCAGGCCGGATCGGGCTTAAAGCTGCCCGTTTCGTCATCATGATGGGTACTACGATGCCCAAATCGGCAGCATTCTTCCCTCGAGCCCCGCCTCTCCGGCTGGACCCGGTTTCGCCGCGCTGCGAGACTGTCGTTCCCGATCCCGATGGCGGGGATCGTGCAGGGGGAGTCGGATGGGGAGAGGAGAGAGTGAGCCGAGGATCCCTGCGGCTGGTCAGCTACAACCTGCACGAGTTCATCGGACGCGATGGTCGCATCGCCCCCGATCTGGTCCGATCGGCACTGGCTCGCCTCGATGCGGACGTGATCGCGGTCCAGGAGTTCCAGGCGCTGCGTGCGGATATCTCACCGTTCCAGAGCCTCGGGGCCTGGGGGCGATCCCTCGGGATGACGCCAATCGCCGGCTTCACGCTCCAGCGCAGCGGCGGCCACTATGGAAGCGCCGTGCTGGCGCGCCTCCCGATCCGCTCGATCCGACGTCACGACCTCAGCGTATCCCCGCACGAGCCGCGTGGCGCACTCGAAGTCCACCTGGAGTGGGGCGATGCGACGCTCCGGTTGTTCGCCACGCATCTCGGTCTTTGGTGGCATGAACGGCGGCGGCAGGTCCAACGGCTGCTGGCGCTGCTCCGCGAAGAAGAATCGATGCCGACCCTGTTGATGGGCGACCTGAACGATTGGACGCCAGGCTCCCTCCAGCTTCGGCCACTCTGGCGTCACCTGCCTCAGCGCTCGCGGGCCGCGACCTTTCCGGCCCGACTGCCCCTGCTGACTCTCGACTGCATCGCCGCAAGCGCCGATGTCCCCTGGCGCTGCAGTCGGGCCGAGAAGGCCCGGCCCTTCCGCTCGATCTCGGATCACCTTCCCGTGATCGTCGAGATCGGGGACGAAGAACTCCTCCGTCCCGGGACAGAGCTCGAACCGGACCCTCGCCGGAACGCGCCTACGGCTCAGCCTCCGCCCCACCCGACCCGGTGAGGGCAGCTGCAATCTCCTTCTGCGCCTCCTCGGCCTCGCGCAGTGCGTCGGCGAGGCGCTGGCGAGAGCCCTCCCAGGTCGCGGCGCCCTGCTCGCCGAGCTGCTCGACCTCCTGCTGCAGGTCGCGTCGGATCTCGCGCGCCTCCTCGATGGCCGATTCGATCCGAGCCTGGGCCTCGTCGGAGGCCTGCTCCGAGCGTGCCCGTGCCTCCTCGATCGACCGATCGACCTGTTGCAGGGCCCGGCTCGCCTGATCCTCGAGCGCCCGACTCCGGTCGGCGACATAATCCTGCGTCGTCTCGATCGCCTCTCTCGTCTCCTGCTTCACCTCGGAGGCCCGCGTCTGCGTCGGATCCTCCGAGCTCCCGTCGCAGGCCAACGTCGAGAGGGCCATCGCGATCCCCAATGCACTCCTCTGCCGTCCGTTCATGCTTCATGTCCTCCGATGCTTCAGTCCCCATCAGCCATCATCAGCGCGACACAGGCTCGCTGCACTCCCCCTCGCTTGCCAGAGATCCATGCCTCCCGCCTGACGGGATTGCAGAGGCCTCCCTCAGCGGGGGCGGGCGATCAGGTTCGCCGCCTTCTCGTCGAGATCCTCGTCCTCGAGCACGAGGACCTCGCCACCCTTGCGGATGACATGGACCACCAGGGCGTCGATCAGGTCGTCGTCGAGCTTCGAGGCGACGGCCGAAGCCGTGGCCGGATCCAGACGCCCCTGGATTTCCCCCCGTTCGGGCACCCACAGACGCCCGATCCGGCCCATCGTGGCGTACTGCACCAGATCCGGAATCTGGGAGATCAGGAATCCCCCCTCCTCCCGGGCCTGGTCCAGCTCGCTTCTCGCGCTCGGCTGCTGATCGAGGACGACGGGCCAGCTGAGCCGTTCGAGCTCGCTCGACGAGAGCGCGTCCGGATTGCCCTCGACGCCTTCCGCGAGCAGCCCCACGTCCCGGCGCAGGGCGTCCCGAAGCGCTGGACGGTGACGCCCCTCGGCCACGAGCACAAGGGGCCGTCGATCATTGCCAATCTCCTCCTCCAGTGCACGGGCCACCCGCTGATGCAGACGCTCGAGGTCGATCTTTCGCTCGTCCGGCGCGCCTCCCTGCCCGTGGTACAGGGGTCGATCGCCGCTCCCCCCCGTGCTGTGGAGCTGAAGCCTCGATTCGCTGCGCTCGGTTCCGAGCGCCTCGTCGAGGCTTCCCGGAATCCTGCTGTCCGTGACGCGTTCGAGCCGGCCGGATTCGCCTTCGTAGAGCTCGATCCGCTTGTCCGAGAGTACGAGCACCCGGTACCGACACGCCCGTCGAGCGGCTCTCACGATCGGGCGCGTCGCCGACACCTCGGCCACTCCGACCCTTTCCGTCTCGCTCCAGGGCAGACCGAACACGCGAAGACCCGCGTTCGCGGACCAGAAGACCGCCCGCGATCGGGTCGAAGGACCGGGTGTGTCGAATCCAGACACGAGAGCGCCCAGCTCTTCTTCGGCCCGTCCGTGGCTCTCGGGGTCGAGCTCGGCCCCACGCAGCTTCTCGAGTCCCGACTCCACCAGTCGGGCTGCGCGCACCGCGTTTTGCGTACGTCCCGGAATGCTCGCGGTCACCGGGACGAACAGGCTCAGGACCGGGCCGGTCCGGTCTGCCAGCGCTCGGAGGTCGGTCGGACCCGGAATCGCGTCGAAGCCATCGGTCATTGGATCTCCTTCGTCGGCCGGGAGAGGCCGGAGCAAGCAGAGGCGGAGACCGCGGAACCGGCAACCGATACCGCGTCCTCGACGTCACTGCCCTGGATTCGTGCCGGGCGGACTTCGAGCCGTCGAAGAACCTCGACGTCCCGCGGATCGCATTGCATTCCATAGGTCGTCGCAAAGGTCCCACGCACCCGACCGTCCCGGGATCGGAGGGCAAAGAGCACCGCCTCGTCACCGGGATCGCTCGTCCCCTCGAATCGCACGATCTCGTCGACGACGAGATCTTCGGGCGCGAAGAGTTCATGACCGTCGATCGTGAGATCTCCGTGGGGTCGGGCGCGAAAGCCGGACCGATATCCCTCGCGTTCGAATCTCTCCAGAGCCTGGGACATCGTTTCCATGAACGTTTCCATGAACGTCGCCATCAAAGCCTCCATGATCGCCCTCGCCCGTCGCTGCCGCTGGGCTCGTTTCAGGACGTCCCAGCCCCTTCCGCCGAGGCCCGCACGCTGAGCACCGGGCAGGGCGCCGATCGCAGGGTCCGCGCCGCCACGCTGCCGAGAAAAACCTGGGCCACGCCCGTCCGACCGTGAGTCCCCATCACGATGAGATCGGCCGAAAGACGCCGGGCAGCGTCACACACGCTGCGATCGATCGAGGCGCCCTCGATCACGTCCGTCTCGATCGAGATGGATCGATCAGGGCGGAGCGCGAGGACCACGTCCCGGGCGTCCTCGAGCGAGGCGAGGGCGCTCTCGCGGATCTCCTTCAAGTCGAAGGGAGGCGGTACGGCCGCTCCGGCGTGACTCGCATAGCCGGCGTAGGCATAGGCGGGCGCACGGATCACGTGCAGCAGATGAAGTTGCCGCGCCCCGAGTCGCTTGCCCAGGTCGAGCGCCGCATCGAGGGCGGCCCGGGAATGCTCCGAGAAGTCGTAGGGCACCAATATCGTCCGGATCTCGTTCATCGCTCGCAACCTCCCCGCTCCGGGATCCTCCGCACGCGACCGCCCGATACGAATACAACCGGAATGCAAGTGGAGTGCCCGCAGGCAACAGGGGCGGGGCAGAGCAGCGGGGGGAGACGGAGACAGGTTCGAGGCGGGGAAAGTCCCCCGCGTGATGAGCAGCAAAGGGAGCAAGTCCGAACAACCCCCGGTCGCAGATCGTGCATTCTACAGAGTCCGTCGGGCGGCCTCTTGCCTTCGGGGCTGCCGTCTCCTGGGGGATCGACCCCTCCACCCCGCCGGACGCATCCCTTCGTCCAAGCGCATCACTCACGGCCTCGCGTATCACACGCTACGCAGGTCAATACGCAGGTCACTCTCGCACGTCACCCTCGCACGTCACCCTCGCACGTCACCCTCGCACGTCACCCTCGC
>CAYWGW010000001.1:0-52385 GCA_964457385.1 uncultured Spirochaetaceae bacterium | reverse complement strand
CGCACGTCACCCTCGCACGTCACCCTCGCACGTCACCCTCGCACGTCACCCTCGCGCGTCAGCAGGCCAGCTACCCGCGGACCCTTCGTGGCATTGACATTGCACTCTCACTGCCGTGGGAGCGATGCGAGAGCGCTCCGTCACAGGCCCGTTCGGACGCAGGGAGAAATGCTCCTGGGCCGGAGCCGGCCTGTCTCCCCCCAACACTCTCCCGAACAGCGAGGAGGACCCATGCAGTTCACACTTCCGCCGCTTCCCTACGAGAAGCACGCACTGGCGCCGCATATCAGCACAGACACACTCGAGACCCACTACGAGAAGCACCACAAGGGCTACCTCGCCAAGCTCGAGAAGGCGATTGGCGACAAGCCCGAGGCAGAGCAGAGCCTGGAGGAGCTGATCCGCAGCTCCGACGGACACGTCTACAATCTGGCTGCGCAGATCTGGAACCACACGTTCTACTGGCGCAGCCTGCATCCGGACGGCGGGGGGCGACCCGACGGCGCGTTGCTCGCGAAGATCGAGCAGTCCTTCGGCTCCTTCGACGAGTTCAAGCAGGCTTTCGCCGACGCGGCCACGGGCGAATTCGGATCCGGCTGGGCCTGGCTGGTCGTGGACCCGGGAGATCGGCTGAGGGTGCGCAGCAGCTCCGATGCGGAGAACCCGCTCGGTACGGGACAGCGCCCGCTGCTGACGATCGACGTCTGGGAACATGCCTACTATCTCGACTATCGCAACGAGCGCGGACGCTACGTCGATGCCGTGATCGAGCACCTGCTCGACTGGGAGTTCGCGCAGAAGAACTTCGAGGCCTGATCCCTCGAAAGGGATTCCGCGAGCCCCCGCGAACAAGAGGAGGGCACATCCATGTCGACCCCCTCGACCCCGTCGACGAACGACGATCGCCCGCTCGTTCTCGTGACCGGCGCCGCGGGGCTGATCGGAACTCGGGTCGCAAGGGCCCTGATCCGGGATCACCGCGTGGTCGGACTGGACATCGCCGAGCCGTCGGAAGGGTACCCGGACGAGGCGCATTCCGTGGAGTGCGATCTCACTTCCGACGAGAAGACGCTGCAAGCCGTCCGGACCGTCGTGAAGCGCCACGGTGCCGACGTTGCCAGTGTGATCCACCTCGCCGCCTACTACGACTTCTCGGGCGAGCCGAGCCCGCTTTACGACGAACTCACCGTCCAGGGGACGAAACGGCTCCTGCACGCGTTGCGATCGTTGACACGAACGGAGCAGCTGATCTTCTCGAGCAGTCTGCTCGTCATGCGACCGAGCGAGCCCGGACTCGTCCTCGACGAGCGCTCGGAGGTATTCGCGGAGTGGGACTACCCGCAGTCGAAGCTCGACACGGAGGCCGTGCTGGAGGAGGAGCGCGGCTCGATCCACGTCGTCGTCCTCCGGATCGCCGGCGCCTACGACGAGTGGGGCCATTCGCCGCCGATCACCCAGCAGATCTGGCGCATCCGGGAGAAGAAGCTCGAAAGCTTCGTCTTTCCCGGCAATCGGTCCCACGGCCAGTCCTTCATCCATCTCGACGACGTCACCGCGTGTCTGTGGGGCACGGTGCTCCACCGTGAGGCGCTCGAGTCCTGGGAGGTCTTCCTGATCGGAGAGCCGGAGCTGCTCTCCTACGGCGAGCTCCAGGATCGGATCGGGGAACGCCTCCACGGTCGGGAGTGGCCGACCCTGCGCATCCCGGCGCCGATCGCCAAAGCCGGAGCCTGGGTCAAGGAGAAGACACCAGGCGGCGAGGAAGAGTTCATCAAGCCCTGGATGGTGGATCTCGCCGACGCTCACTATCCCGTCTCGATCGAGCGGGCAAAGCGAAGGCTCCACTGGGAGCCGCGCCACCGACTCGCCCAGACGCTGCCCGAGATGATCGAGAACATGCTGCGGGACCCGCAGCGTTTCGACGAGATCAACCAGCTCCCCGGAGCAGACGACGGCTGAGACGAAGGAGTCCTGCACAGCGCCATGCGGAGACGCCCGCGAGGGGTATGATCTTCGGCTGTCTCATCGCGAGGTGGTGTAGCAGGATTCCCGATGCTCCACGTTTCAGCATCGATCTGGGTGGATGTCGCGATCTTCCTCGTCGCCACCGCAGCGATCGGGATTGCGGGCACGAAGCTCGCCGGCGACGCCGACCGTTTCGCCGACCGCACGGGCATCGGTGAGGCCCTCACCGGCACCTTCCTGCTCGGCCTGGTCACCGCCCTGCCGGGCCTGGCTGCCTCCCTGACGGCTGCCATCCAGGGCCACGCGGCCCTGGCTCTCGGCAACGCAATCGGCGGCATCGGCTTCCAGACGACGATCCTGGCCTTTGCGGACATCGCCCATCGGGAGGCGAACCTCGAGCACGCCGCCGCCTCGGTCGAGAACATGATCCAGACCGTCATGCTGATCGCGCTGCTCACCCTCGTTCTGCTCGGGCTGAACGGGCCGGAGAGGACCGTCGGGCATGTCCACCCGGTGACGCTGCTGCTGATCGCCGCCGCCATCGTCGCCTTCACGCTCGTCCGGCAGGTGCGCGATCAACCGATGTGGCGTCCGAGACGGACGGACGAGACGGTCTACGACCTTCCCGAAGAAGGCGCCCGGGACAAGCGCGGCCTCGGCCGGCTTATCCTCGCGATCGTCGCGACCGCCGCCATCACCCTGGCCTCGGGTGTGTTCCTGGCGGAGGCCGCGGGCAACCTGGTGGAGGAGACCGGACTCTCCGAGGCGGTCGTCGGGGCCGTCTTCATGGGCGTCGCGACCTCGCTTCCGGAGCTCGTGACCTGCCTCGCGGCCGTGCGTCGTCGCGCCCTCACGCTGGCGGTCGCGGACATCGTGGGCGGCAACTTCTTCGACGTCCTCTTCGTCGCCGCCGCCGATCTCTGCTTCGTCGGCGGATCGCTCTACCACGCCAGCGGCATCGGCCGGCGCGAGTCCTTCGTCGTCAGCCTCACCCTGCTGCTGAACGTCGTCTTCCTCGCCGGCCTGATCTATCGACAGAAGCACGGGCCGGGAAACATCGGCGTGGAGAGCATGACCATGCTCGGGATCTACGGGCTCGGCGTCCTCGCCCTGGTGCTCTCGTTCTGAGGCCCCGGTGATTGCCCTCGAGCCTCCGACCCGGCCAGGAAGACGGTCCGCGTCGGAAAGGCGAATTCGATGCCCTCGGATTCGAAGCGCTCGAAGATCGCGAAGTTGATCGCCTGCTGGATGTCCATGTACAGGTTGTAGTCCGGGGCGAGCACGTAGTAGACGACCTCGAAGTCGAGACTCGAGGCACCGTATTGATTGAAGTGGGCGCGATCGAATCGGACCCGTTCCTGGGCCTCGACGCACTCGCGAAGGATCTGCGGGATCTGCTCCAGCTTCTCGCGTGGCGTGCTATAGACGACGCCTAGACCGAAGAGCACCCGGCGCTCCGCCATGCGTCCGTAGTTGCGGATGCGACTGTTCAGAAGATCGTTATTCGAGAAGATCAGCTGCTCGCCCGAGAGGCTGCGGATCCGCGTCGTCTTCAGCCCGACGCGCTCGACACTGCCGAGATGCTCCCCGAGCACCAGGAAATCACCTTCGACGAAGGGCTTGTCGATCACGATCGTCAGTGAGGCGAAGAGATCGCCCAGGATGTTCTGGACCGCGAGGGCGACGGCGATGCCCCCAATGCCGAGTCCGGCGACCAGGGCCGTGATGTCCACGCCGAGGTTCTCGAGCGCGACCAGCAGGACCGCCACCCAGACCAGCAGCTTCAAGACGAAGCCCAGGGCGCTCATCGAGGTCACGGCGGCGGCGTTCTCGGCGGCGTTCTGCTGGCGGAAGCGCTCCAGCCAGGCGTTCGTCAGCGCGATCAGCCAGAGCGCGACCTGAACGAGGACGGCGAGCATCGTCACGGCCCGCGCGAAGGGGGTGATGCGACCGGGAAGCTCCAGCCAGAGCGTCGCCGCGTAGGCCGACACCACGAGGAGAACGAGCGATCGGGTCCCTTCCAGGGTGCGGAGAACCAGGACCGCGCCATGGATCCGGACCCGTTCCGCCAGCCGACGGATCCGGGAGAGCCCGAAGAGGCGCAGGCCGCTCAGGCAGAGCCAGACGCCGGCCCCGATCCCGATCGCCACGAGCCAGTCCAGCGCCGAGTTGTGGTAGACCTTCAGCTCGAGAAAATCGAGGTACGAACTCACGTCCACGGTCTGCACTCCATCCCGTCGATCCCCCGAGCTCGGGGAAATCCGTCCGCTATGGCCGCAGTCGAATCGTAGCGATCACCCCGAACGGCATCGGGCTCGAGCGCCGGCCCATCCCCCACGCCCACGCGGTTCCCCGGATCGACCGACCCCAGGCAGACACGACCCCATCGATACCCGAATGCACAATCTGCAAGCCTCCTCCCCGCGTCCGGAGGTCCGAATGCGCCCATTCCACAGCTCTCGCTCGGCACGCTGCCCCAACGGGACACAGAGCGGGGGATCGTCATGAGCAGACCCCCGACTCGGCACTTGGATTGCAGCCAAGCACTTGCATGAGCCAGGCGAACGTCAGCGGGGAGCCCTCCCCGGGACCGACGGGGGAGCTGATTCTCGCCGGCGACGTCGGCGGGACGCATGCACGTCTCGCCCTCTTCGAGGCAGGACAGCAGGCGCTTCGCCGACTCGACCGACAGGTCTACGAGAGCGCTCGCCACGACGGACTGGCCGAGATCGTGACCCGCTACCTCCGATCGGAGCCAGTCGCCTCGATCGGGAGATCGCCCACGCGGGCCTGCCTGGCTCTGGCCGCGCCGCGCGACGGCGACCGCTGGCGCTTCCCCAATCTCGACTGGACGGTCGAGCGAGACGTCCTGCGCGAAGAGACCGGGCTGGAGACGCTCGTCCTCTGCAACGACTTCGACGCCGTCGCCCACTCCATCGAGTGGCTCGATCCGAACGACCTCGCCGAGCTTCGACCGGGCCGGGCCGCAGCCCGGGCACCCCGCGCCTTCCTGGGCGCCGGAACCGGGCTCGGCGTCGCATTCAGCGTCTGGTCGGGCGACCGTCATCGGGTCGTCTCCTCCGAAGGCGGACACGTCGACTTCGCACCGCAAAGCGAGCGGGAGAGAAAGCTCCTCTCGTTCCTGCAGGAGCGCCACGAGCACGTCTCCTACGAGCGCGTGCTCTCGGGCGCCGGCCTCGAGGCGATCTACCGATCGCTGGCGCAGGATCGGACCGCGGCGGTCTCCCGGGCGGTGCTTCATCGATTCGAGAGCGAGGATCCCGCTGCCGTGGTCTCGGAACTCGGGTTGAAGGGCGAAGATCCCCTCTGCGTCGAGGCCCTCGACGTCTTCGCCTCCGTGTACGGCGCACAGGCGGGCAATCTCGCCCTGCTGGTGGAGGCCCGGGGCGGCGTGTACATCGCCGGCGGCATCGCGCCCCGGATCCTCGAGAAGCTTCGCGACGGCCGCTTCGTCCGCTCGTTCGAGGCCAAGGGCCGGGTCTCGGATCTGCTGGCGGAGATCCCCGTTTCCGTCGTGACACGCGAAGACGTCGGCCTGATCGGCGCCGCAGCCGTGGCGCTCGAAGACGATGGCGCCAATCCATGAGCGATCCGGTGCAGATCGTCGTCCTCGGCGCGACCGGAGACCTGATGCGCCGCAAGCTGATCCCCGCCCTGACACATCTGTCGCAGAATCACGAGTTCGACGTCGTGGGGGCCTCCCGATCGGAGCGCTCGGACGACGCCTTCCGCCAGCAGCTCGCGGAAGCCCTGCCCCAGCAGGACCGGAGGACCTTCGAGGCCCTCACCGACCGCATCCACTACCAGTCGATGGACGTGAGCGAGGACGGGTCCTTCGAAGCCCTCCGCGAGCGGCTCGACGGGCTCTCGCCCGGCGACCGGACGGGACGGCTCTTCTATCTCGCGCTCCAGCCCGGCCTCTTCGAAGATGCGGTCTCCGGCCTGGCCGACGCCGGGTTGCTCGCGATGCCCGAGGCCGAGAAGACCGCCTGGCGACGGGTGGCCTTCGAGAAGCCCTTCGGAGAAGACGAGCAGAGCGCTCGGGACCTGAATCGCCATCTGCACCGCTTCCTGCGGGAGGATCAGATCTATCGCGTCGACCACTATCTCGCGAAGGAGACGGTCCAGAACCTGCTCGGCTTCCGCTTCCACAACGCGATCTTCGAGCCGCTCTGGAACCGGAACCACGTCGAGCTCGTGCAGATCACGGTGGCCGAGGACATCGGAGTCGAGCCCGGGCGCGCCGACTTCTACGACGCCACGGGAGCCCTGCGAGACCTCGTCCAGAACCACATGATGCAGATCCTGGCGCTGATCGCGATGGAGCCGCCGCCCACCCTCGAGGCCGAGGCCATCCGAGAGCAGAAGGTTGCCCTGCTGCGCGGTCTGCGGAGCCTCGAGCCGAGCGAGGTACGCGAGCATTGCGTTCGGGCACGTTATTCGGCGGGCGAGCAGGGCGGCGAGCGAACGGAAGGCTACCTCGCGGTCGAGGGCGTCCCCGCCGACTCCGAGACGGAGACCTACGTGGCCCTGCGCGCGGAGATCGCCAACTGGCGCTGGGCGGGCGTGCCCTTCCTGCTGCGCCATGGGAAGGCGCTCGCGAAGCGCTTCACAGGGGTCGAGATCCAGTTCCGCACGCCGCCCCTGCAGCTCTTCAACCGGTCGGCGGACATCAGCGACGCGGAGCACCGTCGCCGCCTGCGTGAGGGCACCCTCTGCCACATCCGGCCCAATCGTCTCAGCCTCCGGCTGCAGCCCGGGGAGGCGATCGGGATCTCCTTCGGGGTCAAGGAGCCGGGTCCCACCATGCGGATGAGTCCCGCCGAGCTCTCCTTCGATTATCGCGAGCATTTCGGAGAGCCCCCGCCCGATGCCTATCAGAGGCTGCTGCTCGATGCCCTGCGCGGCGATCCGACGCTCTTCCTGCGCGCCGACGAGGTCGAGGCGGCCTGGCGATTCATCGACAGCGTGCGTGCAGGATGGCAGGGCCCGGAGGCGCCGCCGCTGCTCGAGTACGCCGCCGGGAGCTGGGGGCCAGAGGAGGCGGACTCGCTGATCCGGGATTGCGAGGGCGAATGGTCCCGGGGATGACTCCGCAACTGCCCCGGATCCGGCCGAGGAATGACGATCGAGCATGGGCGTGAGGAGCATGAAGCAATCCACGATCGAGAATCACGGCATCGTCGGCGACATGCACACCTGCGCGCTGGTCGGCATCGAGGGCACCGTCGACTGGCTCTGCTATCCCCACTTCGATTCTCCGAGCGTCTTCGCGGCCCTCCTCGACCCGGAGCGCGGGGGGCATTTCCGGATCGCCCCCGACCACGAGGTCGTCGGCCACAAGCAATGGTACTGGCCCGACACCAACGTGCTCGTGACGCGCTTCCTCTGCACCGAGGGGATGGGCGAGCTCTTCGACTTCATGCCCGTCACCGGACGGGACGGATTGCGATCCACCCTCATCCGGCAGCTGCGGGTCGTGCGGGGCGAGCTCCGTTTCGAGGTCGATTGCCAGCCGCGCTTCGACTACGGCCGTGCCCGTCACGAGACGCAGATTCTCGAGCAGGGCGCCCTCTTCCACGGCCCGGATCTGCGCCTGAAGCTCGACACGTCCGCCCGACTCGAGTCGACCGGATCCGGGGTCCAGGCCGAGGTCGTGCTCGGTGAGGGAGAGAGCATCGCCTTCGCTCTCCACGGAATCGACGGGCAGGTCGAGGAGGCGCCGCAGCTCGATCCCGAGCGGATCCTCGCGCTCTTCGAGGAGACCGTCGCCTACTGGCGCGAGTGGCTTGCTCACTGCACCTACAAGGGGCGCTGGCGGGAGCAGGTGCAGCGCTCGGCGCTCGTGCTGAAGCTGCTGACCTTCGAGCCGACCGGCGCGCTCGTCGCTGCGCCCACGACCAGCCTGCCCGAAGCGATCGGAGGCACGCGCAACTGGGACTACCGCTACACCTGGATCCGGGACGCGGCCTTCTCGATCTACGGCCTGCTCCGCATCGGCTTCACCGCCGAGGCGGCGCGCTTCATGGAGTGGATCGAGGCCCGTTGCCAGGAGCTCGAGGACGGGGACTCGCTCCGGATCGCCTATGGGATCGATGGGCGCCATCGGCTCCCGGAGGAGTCCCTCGATCATCTGTCGGGCTACCGCGACTCGCGCCCGGTCCGGATCGGGAACGAGGCCTACGAGCAACTCCAGCTCGACACGACTGGCGCGCTACTCGACTCGGCCTATCTCTTCAACAAGCACGGCACGGCCATATCGTACGGCTTCTGGTGTCAGCTCCGTCGCCTCGTCGACTGGCTCGAGGAACATTGGCAGATGGAAGACGAGGGCATCTGGGAGTTTCGCAGCGGGCGTCGGCCCTTCGTCTACTCGAAGGTGATGTGCTGGGTGGCCGTCGACCGGGCCCTGCGGCTCGCCCAGAAGCGATCCTTCCCCGCGGATCGGGCGCGCTGGGAGAAGCTGCGGGACCGGATCTACGAGGACGTGATGGAGCACGGCTGGGACGCCGAAGACGAGACCTTCGTCCAGTCGTACGGATCCCGACATCTGGACGCGTCCAGCCTGATCATGCCGCTGGTCTTCTTCATGTCTCCGAACGATCCGCGCATGCTGTCCACTCTCGATGCGATCCAGCGATCCCCGCGCGAGGGCGGCCTGATGGAGAGCGGTCTCGTCTACCGCTACCTCCCGGAAGAGGTCGGGGACGGGCTCGAGGGTCGGGAGGGCAGCTTCAACATGTGCACCTTCTGGCTGGTCGAGGCGCTCACTCGTGCCGGTCACGTCGATCGTCCCCGGCTCGAACGCGCCCGACTCCACTTCGAGCAGATGCTCAGCTTCTCGAATCACCTCGGGCTCTACGCCGAGCAGACGGGGCCCTGCGGCGAGGCCCTTGGCAACTTCCCCCAGGCCTTCACCCATCTGGCCCTGATCAGCGCCGCCTACAATCTGGATCGGGCGCTGGGATGAAGCGACGCAATAGAGAGGACTGCCGAAGATGACTCCGAAACGATCCGTCCCGGGTGCCGACCAGAAGACCCCGCTTCCGTGGCGAGCCTGGCGGCTCGTGCTGCTCTTCGGGATGCTGGCCGTCCTGCTGCAGTCGGCTCCGGCTGCAGCCGCGCCGCACTGCGATCCTGACGATGGGGGGCTGCGACTGCCGAAGGGCTTCTGTGCCCTCGTCGTGGCCGACGGACTCGGCCCCGTACGCAATCTGGCGGTGGCTCCCAACGGCGACGTCTTCGCGGCGCGGCGCCTGCGCGACGGCGAAGGCGGCGGCGTGCTCGCTCTGCGCGACGTGGACGGCGACGGCCGCGCGGACGAGCGCCGGACCTTCGGCGAAGGCGACGGCCACGGCCTCGCGCTCACGAAGACCCATCTCGTCTACGCAGCCCACGATCGGATCGTCCGCTGGCCCTGGCAGGGCGGTCAGCTCGAGCCGAGCGGGTCTCCGGAGATCCTCGTCTCCGGCTTTCCGGAGCAACAGGAACATCGTGCGAAAGCCATCGCCATCGGCCCGGACGGGGCGCTCTACGTCGAGGTCGGCGCGCCTTCCAACGCCTGCCAGAAGGAGAAGCGCAAGCCCGGCTCGCCCGGTCTCGACCCCTGTCCGCAGCGTGAGCGTCAGGCCGGCATCTGGCGCTATCGCAGCGACCGGGAGGGACAGACCCACGCACCCGGCAATCGCTTCGCGAGCGGTCTGCGACATGCGCTCGCCCTCGGCGTCGAGCCGGGGACCGGCGCGCTCTGGGCCGTCGTCAACGGGCGCGACGCCCTGGCCTCGCTCTGGGGCTTCGATGCGGAGCGCAACGCCTCGTTGCCCGCCGAGGAAATGGTGCGCGTCGAGGAGGGGAGCGATCTCGGCTGGCCCTACTGCTACCACGATGGGCTGCGCGACCGGAAGGTGCTCGCACCGGAGTACGGCGGGGACGGCGAGAAGCAGGGGCGCTGTGCCGGTAAGACGCCCCCGGATCTCGCCTTCCCGGCGCATTGGGCACCGATGGCCCTGCTCTTCCACAGCGGTCGGTCGTTTCCCGAGCGCTATGGCCACGGTGCCTTCGTCGCCTTCCGGGGCTCGTGGAACCGCGCCCCCCTTCCCCAGGAAGGCTATCGAATCGTCTTCGTCCCTTTCGAGTCGGGATTTCCCGCCCGCTTCGAGACCTTCGCCATCGGCGCCGCGGATCCCACGGCCTTCCGGATGACCGGGCTCGCCGAGGGACCGGACGGCTCACTCTTCATCGCGGCCGACGCGAATCGGAAGATCTGGCGGGTGATGGCGGAGGCTCCCGGAACGGGAGGCGGGTCGGCGACGGAGGGCGGGTCGCCTGCGACGGAGCCGGCGCAAGGTGAGCCCTGAAGCCGAACTCCGTGCCCGGCTTCAGTCCGGCCACTGCCATTGCTCGATCTCGGGCGGGTCGATTCCGTGGAGATGGGCGTGGTGAAGGCAATCGATCTGAAGGCCCCGGAGCTCTTCCTTGGCGTGGGCTCCTCTCGTCTGCAGGCGCGGCACCCGGTCGATCACGTCGATCGCCAGGCTGAAGCGATCGATCTCGTTCACGATCGCGAGCTCCAGCGGCGTATTGATGTCGCCCTTCTCCTTGTAGCCCCGCACGTGCAGGTTCCGATGGTTGGTCCGCCGATAGGTGAGGCGATGGATCAGCCAGGGGTAGCCGTGGAAGTTGAAGATGATCGGGCGATCGCGGGTGAAGAGGCTGTCGAAGTCACGATCCTCGAGGCCGTGGGGATGCTCGCTCGACGGGGTCAACCGGAAGAGATCCACGACGTTCACGAATCGGATCCTGAGATTCTCGAAGCGCGTCCGCAGCAGGCAGACCGCCGCCAGGGCTTCCTGGGTCGGGATGTCGCCACAGCTCGCCAGCACCACGTCCGGCTCCTCGCCCTGGTCGGTACTCGCCCAATCCCAGAGGCCGATGCCTTTCGTGCAGTGGCGGATCGCGGCGTCCATGTCGAGATACTGCAGATGCTCCTTCTTGTCGGCGACGATGACGTTGACGTCGTTCGTGGCGCGCAGGCAGCGATCGGCCACCGCGAGCAGGCAGTTCGCGTCGGGGGGGAGGTAGATCCGCGTCACGCTCGGACTCTTGTTCACGACCAGATCGAGAAAGCCCGGATCCTGATGGGTGAAGCCGTTGTGATCCTGGCGCCAGACCGTCGAGGTGATCAGCAGGTTCAGGGAGGGCACGGGCAGTCGCCAGGGAAGATCCTCGGCGATGTCGAGCCATTTCGCGTGCTGATTGAACATCGAGTCGATGACGTGGACGAAGGCCTCGTAGGTCGAGAGCAGGCCGTGGCGACCCGTCAGGAGATAGCCCTCGAGCCAGCCCTCGAGCGTATGCTCCGAGAGCATCTCCATCACCCGCCCATCGGGTGAGAGGTTGGCTCCGTCCTCGTCCCCGTCGAGCCGCTCGGCCATCCAGGCCTTTCCCGTGACTTCATACACCGCATCGAGTCGGTTCGAACGTGTCTCGTCGGGGCCGAAGAGCCGGAAGTTGTCGGGATTCAGCGCGATGATGTCTCGCAGGAACGCGCCCAGCGGTCGCGTGTTTCCCGCGCGCCCCTCCGCCGGCCGCTCGACCTCCACGGCGTATTCACGAAACCGGGGCAGCCGCAGTGGACGGACCCGCCGTCCGCCGTTCGCGTGCGGATTCGCGCTCATGCGCCGATCTCCGGTCGGAGCCAGCGCCTTCAGCTCGGGGATCAATCGACCCGACTCGTCGAAGAGCTCCTCGGGTCGATAGCTCCGCAGCCAGGCCTCGAGCTGCTCGAGGTGCGAAGCGTCGTCGTGCACGCCCGACAGCGGGACCTGATGCGAGCGCCAGGATCCCTCGACCCGATGACCGTCGACCTCTCGCGGCCCCGTCCAACCCTTCGGCGAGCGCAGGACGATCATCGGCCAGCGCGGTCGCAGGACCTCGTCGCCCGGAAGCGCCTCCTGACGCGCCTCCTGCTGGATGCGGCGGATCTCGCCGACGCAGCGCTCGAGCACGCCGGCCATCCGATCGTGCATCTCGTCCGGATCCTGACCCTCGACGAAATGGGGCGTCCAGCCGAGGCCCCGGAAGAGCTGATCGAGCTCCTCGTGGGAGATCCGGGCGAGCACGCTGGGATTATCGATCTTGTAGCCGTTCAGATGCAGGATCGGGAGCACCGCGCCGTCGCGCCGCGGATTCAGGAACTTGTTGGAATGCCAGGCCGTGGCGAGCGGGCCGGTCTCGGCCTCGCCGTCGCCGACCACCACCGCGACCAACAGGTCGGGATTGTCGAAGGCCGCGCCGAAGGCATGGGAGAGGCTGTAGCCGAGCTCGCCGCCCTCGTGAATCGATCCGGGAGTCTCTGGCGTACAGTGGCTCCCGATGCCACCCGGAAACGAGAAATCCTTGAAGAAGCGACGCATGCCGTCGAGATCCTCGCCCTTCTCCGGGTAGATCTCGCCGTAGGTGCCCTCGAGATAGACGGGCCCGAGCACGCCCGGCGCGCCGTGGCCGGGTCCCGCGATGAAGATCGCGTCGAGATCGTGCTTCCGGATCAGGCGACTCAGATGGACGTAGGCGAAGGAGAGTCCCGGGCTGGAGCCCCAATGCCCGAGCAGACGTCGCTTCACGTGATGCGGCGCCAACGGCTCCCGGAGCAGCGGGTTGTCCTGCAGGTAGATCATGCCGGCGGCCAGGTAGTTGCATGCCCGCCACCACGCGTCGAGGCCCGATCGTTCGCCGGGATCCAGTGCCGTCGTGTCGCCCATCGGATCCGCTCCCCCTGTTCCATTACCTGCAGCTACACCTGAAAATGGAAATGCAACCGCCGTGCCGCCCGTATCCGGAGCACTGGGCTCCGGCTCATTCACGATGCACTTTCTGCCACTCATCCCGCGTCTCCTGGGCCGAGTCGCCTCGCCTCTCGAGCCGTCGTCGCAGGCGCCAGATACCCCAGGCTCCGAGCGTCCCGATCGCGACGACCGTCAGGGCCGTCGACCAGCTCGGATCGAGGACGGCGCGCTTCGCCTCCGCGGAGAAGGCGGTCAGGACCAACGTTCCCGGCGCCATTCCGATCAGGGTCCCCAACAGGCAGTCGCGCAGTCGCAGCTGGGAGGAACCGGCGACCAGGTTCACCACGGTGAAGGGCGCGATCGGAATCAGCCGCACGGTCGCCATGGAAGCCACGCCCGTCTGGGCGAGCATGCGACTGAGCCGGTTCAACCGGCGACCCCCGAGCCGACGCACGACGTCGCGCCAGACCAGGCGCCCCAGGCCCCATCCCAGCGCCGTGCCGACGACGGCCCCGCCGAGCGCGATCGGAAAGCCGAGCTGCCACCCGAAGACCAGCCCGGTGGCCGCGATCAGGACCGTGATCGGCACCATCAAGCAGCTCGCCAGCGCAATCGACCCCGCCGCGATCGGCGGACCCAGAGGCGTCTCGCGCAGCCATGCGCCGAGCGCGGCCAGGCGCTCGGGTGCCGCCCACTCGCTGAGCGGCGTCCAGCGCCAGGCAGCTCCAAGCAGGACCAGGACGAGCACGCTCACGCCGAAGCGCCAGAGCAGGGGCCGATCCCGCTCCGGGATCTCCTCGGGTACGAAGTAGGACCACATCCGGTCGGCGTCGATCGGGCGTTCGGGATCGAGCAGACCGAGCTCGGGCGCCAGCTCCTCGACCCACTCCGGAAGATCCAGGTCGATCGGCGAGAGCGTCCGCTCACCGCCCCGCAAGGCCTCCACCGCCGCCCGCAGCGATCCTCGATCCGAGATCGCCTCCGCCACACGAGCGATCGGTACACCCAGATGTTCGGCCAGCAGATCGTTGCGGAAGCGCGTGATCGCCTCCCGGGTCCGATCGTCCCCGGCCTCGATCGCGAGATCGCACTCGCTGTCGAATCCCATCGATCGGTTGGCGAGATTCGCCGACCCCACGCGCAACAAGCGATCGTCGACGACCATCACCTTTGCGTGTACGTTGAGCGTGACACCCGCCGGCTCCGGCAGCACGGGATGGAACACCCGCAGACGATCGAAGCGATCGGCCTCCTGGAGACGCGCGAGCAGACGCGCCCGCAGCGTGCCCATGGTGGTCTCCTCTAGCCAGCCGGAGCAGCGATAGGGCGCCACGATCAGGATCTCGGGTCCGTCTGCCTCCCCCAGACGCTCCGCGAGCGCCTCGCCGATCCGGGTCGACGTGAGGTACTGGTTCTCGATGTAGATGGTCTGCCGCGCAGTACGGATCGACTCGAGATGAAGCGCCTCCACCTCCCGGATCCCGCCGCCTCCGTGTGTTCCGTCCTCGTGTGCTCCGTCCTCGTTCGGATCCGTGCGCGCGATCCCGACCTCGACGTCGACGAAATCCGCCTCGAGCGTCGTCGGCCAGGGATCGTGACGGGTGTCGGGCGGATCCAGCCGCTGGCCCGTGGCGCGGCGCCAGCGAGCGCGCGCCAGGTCGCCCAACGCCCGGGCCACCTCGCCGTCGACCGCCAGCTGCACGTCGTGAAACGGACCGTACTCGGCGAACCCCGGATCCACACGACGATCGTCCCCGGGTCGATGCTCCCGCGTATCCCAGCGATTGGAGGTGAGATCGAATCCACCGACGAAGGCCAGCGCATCGTCGACGACGACGAGCTTCTGATGATGTGAGGCACCGACGGGATGGCGGCCGTCCAGCCGGAAATGGACGCGCGGGCGCGTGCGCAGGCCCAGGCGATAGAGCGGCAGCGCCTCCCGCTCGAAGGCGTAGAGCATGGCGAAGTCCCAGCCCAGCAGATGGACGTGCAGATCTTCCCGACGCTCGACCACGGCATCGAGTCGGGCGGCGAGCTCGTCGGGCAACCCATCCGGCTCCGCCGTGCGCCTCAGCCGGACGCGGCTGTGGAAGTCCCAGCCGATCATCAGGATCTGCCGCCGGGCTCTGGCGATCGCGTCCGCGACGGCCTCGAAGTAGGCCTCCCCATCGACGAGGCAGGCCACCCGCCGCGCGGGCTCCACCCGCCAGCAGGTCCGCCCCTCGACCAACAGCCGCTCGGATCCCGCGCTCCCGGACGCGGCAGAGCCCGAGGGTGGGCGGTCGATCGCCGTGGTGCGCTCATCCATGCGGATCCGCTCTCCCCTCACGCGCCTTCGACGAAGCCGACCCGGATCACCGCACAGCTTTCCGGAGGCAGTGCGACCTCCGCTCCGGACAAACGCGCCTCCGCCTTCGAACGCAGCAGCAGCTCTTCCGCCGCCACGCCCTCGGGCAGACCCACCCGGCGCGAACGACCATCGAGATTCGCTGCGACCACGATCCCCGCCCGTCGGACCACGATCGTACGCGCCGCCTCGTCGACCTGCACCGCCACCTGCTCGAGCCGACCGTCCAGCAGCTCGGGCGTGCTGCGGCGCAGCGCGATCAGGGCCCGAATCCAGTCCAGCATCTCGCGATGGGGCGACTCGGATCGCTCGGACCAGCGCAGCCTCGACCGGGCGAAGGTCTCCGGGTCCTGGGGGTCGGGCACGGATTCCGGGTCCCAACCGAAGGCGGCGAACTCCCGGCGTCTTCCCTCCCTCACCGCCGCGGCGAGCTCGGGATCCTCGTGATCGGTGAAGTAGAGGAAGGGCGTGCTCGCGGCCCACTCCTCCCCGGCGAAAAGCATCGGTACCGTCGGCGCGGTCAGCACGAGCGCCGCGCCGATCTCGAGCAGGCCCCGCGAGACGAGCTGACCGATGCGCTCGCCCCGGGCCCGGTTGCCCACCTGATCGTGGCTCTGCAGATAGCCGATGAAGCGATGAGCGGACAGGTCGGTCACCGGACGCCCGTGGCGACGCTGGCGATGGGTCGACCAGCGTCCATCGTTCACGAAGACCCGACGCAGCGCCGACGCGACGTCTTCGAGGCCGCGGAAGTCGACGTAGTACCCGTCGCGCTCGCCGGTGAGGACCGAGTGGAGCGCGTGATGCAGGTCGTCGCTCCACTGTGCATCGATCCCGTAGCCACCGACCTCGCGTCGGCGCACGACCCGCGGATCGTTGAGATCGCTCTCGGCGATCAGCCAGAGCGACCGCCCGAGAGCGGCCTCCAGCCCCTCCACCCGATCGCTCAGCTCCTCCAGGAAATGGCGTGCCGAGCCGTCGAGGAAGGCATGGACCGCATCGAGTCGCAGACCGTCGACGTGATAGTCGCGCAGCCACATCAGGGCGTTGTCCACGAAGAAGGCCCGGACCTCGTCGCTGCCCGGGCCATCCAGGTTGACGGCCTCTCCCCAGGGCGTCTCGTAGCGATCGGTGAAGTAGGGGCCGAAGCGATCGAGATGATTGCCGGCGGGCCCGAGATGGTTGTAGACCACGTCGAGGATCACCCCGAGACCGCGCCCGTGACAGGCGTCCACCAACCGCTTGAGCCCCTCGGGACCGCCGTAGGCGTCGTGCACCGCGTAGAGATCCACGCCGTCGTAGCCCCAGCCCCGGCGGCCGGAAAACTGGTTCACCGGCATCAGCTCGATCACCCCTACGCCGAGCTCGACCAGTGCGTCGAGTCTCTCGATCACGCCATCGAAGCTGCCCTCCGGACTGAAGGTGCCGACGTGGAGCTCGTAGATCACCTCGGAAGGCAGGTGGAAGCCGCGCCAACCGGAGTCCGTCCAGGGGAAGGCCGCGTGGTCGACGAGACGACTCCGCCCGTCGACGCCCCGGGGCTGCCAGGCGGATCGCGGATCCGGCAGCGGCTCGCCGCCATCGAGGGCAAAGGCGTAGTCGAGGCCGGCGTCTGCCGCCACCGACGCTGCCACCCAGCCCCGCTCCCCGACCTGCTTCATCTCGATTCGCCCCTCCCCGATCACGAGCTCGACGCGGCTCGCCCGGGGTGCCCAGACGCGGAAGATCATGCGCCCCCCTCGTCCCGGACCAGCAGCGCCGCCGGGAACTGGCCTAGCACTTCGTCCAGCCGGACGGGCCCCGACCGGTGCACGGCGCCGCTCAGCGCATCCGACCAGCGGCCGGCGGGCAGCTCGAGGGTCGTCCCCCGGAAGCCGCCGCCGCCCTCGAGCCCGATGATCTTTCGCGGCACGATCGGGAGGACCTCGCCGCCGCGGCAGTAGGCGACGACGTGCTCCGAAGCCTCCCCCTCCGCGACGAGCGGCTCGTATCCCGCCTTCGGACCGAAGGCCGCGGGTCGCCGAGCTCGCACGCCCAACGCCTTCGACACCACCCAGAGCTTGGGTAGCCCCTCGTCGGCGCGGGCCCAGACGGCCTCCGCATCCAGCCCCTCGAGCTCCCGCAGCAGTCGTCGTCGCAGGTCGAAGTCCACCGCCCGACGATTGTCGGGATCCACCAGGCTGAGATCCCAGAGCTCGCTGCCCTGGTAGAGGTCGGGCACGCCGGGCGCCGTCAGCTGCAACAGCTTCTGGGCCAGGGAGTTGATCCGACCCGGTCGCTGCAACAGAGCGACGAGCTCCTCCAACTCGCCCCGGAAGACCTCGTCTTCGTAGAGGGCCCCGACGAAATGCGCGAGGTCCTCCTCGTAGGCCGGATCGGGATCCGTCCAGGATGTGTGGGCTCTGGCCTCGCGGGTCGCCTTCTCGAAGTAGGCGAGCGCCCGCTCGAGCGACAGGGGCCAGGCGCCGACGAGGGTCTGGTAGATCAGGTACTCGGTCGCGGCGTCGGGCCAGGGTCCCGCGCGCCGATGGCTCGCATGCCGCGTCATCCAACGTCGAACGAGGATCTCCCAACGTTCCGGGGTCTCCGAGAGCGCGTAGAGCCGGGCCCGCACGTCCTCGCTGCGCTTCGAGTCGTGGGAGGAGAGGCCGAGCATCGTGCGCGGCCAGTCGGCCTGGATCCTCTGGCAATGGGCATGGAACTCACCGGCGTCCGCCGCACCGAAGCGATCCGGCGAGCCGCCGACCTCGTTCAGGGCCACGAATCGGAGATGGCGGTAGAAGGCCGTATCCTCGACTCCCTTCGCCCGCACGGGCCCCGTCAGCTGCTGCAGCTGCATGCGGGCCTCGATCGCCGCCCGACCGCAGGGCTCGTCGTCGAGCGCACCCGACATCACCGCGCCGAGGAAGTCGAAGAGGGATCCGTCCAGATCGCTGCGCCGCGCCCGCGCCCGCGCGAGAGCCCGCTCGATCACCTGCGCATCGGCTTCGTCCGGAGGTCCCTCCTCCGCGACATAGCTTCGATAGACGTCGAAGCCCAGGATCAGCTCGCCGAGTGCCTCCTTCAGTCGCGGCCGCGACCAGTCCCGCCAGCGGGGAGAGGCCTCGCAGACCTCGACGAAGCGCTGGGTGACGCGACGCCAGTCGGCGTGGAGGATCGAGCCGAGGATTGCGCGCCGGCCCTCGTCGACGACGGCCTCGTAGTCGCCGGACTCCCCCGTCCGCTCCACGTAGAGCCGGGTGAACGCGGCCTCCGCCGAGGCGTCGACGAAGAGTGCCCCCACGCAGCGGGCGAAGTCGTAGCCGGTCGTGCCGTCCACGGGCCAGGGACGGAGCGTCTCCTCTGCCTCGAGGATCTTCTCGACCACGATCCAGGCCCCGGGCGCCGCGGCACGCAGGCGGGCGAGGTAGGCGGCGGGCAGACGCAGCCCGTCCGGATGATCGATCCGGAGGCCGTCGAGACTACCGTCGGCGAGCCAGTCGAGAATCCGCCGATGGGTCGCCTCGAAGACCTTGGGATCCTCGACCCGGACTCCCACGAGATCGTCGATATCGAAGAAGCGGCGGTAGTTCCCGTCGTCCGCGCCCGCCCGCCACCAGGCGAGGCGATGGTGCTGGAGATCGAGCAGCGTCTGCAGGTCCGAGACCGATTCGGTGCCCGGACGCAGGGGGAACACGCGATCGTGGTAGCGGAGGACCTCGTCCTCGACGCGCAACTCGCCCGACTCGACCACCCGGCCCACGTGGTCGGCGAGCACCGGGAGCAGGATGCGGCCCTGCAGACGCCTCTCCGGCGGACTCCAATCGACGTCGAAGAACGAGGCGGCGTCACTGTCCCGACCCCGGCGAAGCACGTCCCACCACCAGCGATTGCCCGAGGCGGTCGACATGTGGTTGGGAACGATGTCGAGCATCTGTCCCATGCCACGGGACGCAAGGGCCTCACAGAGTCCCACCCGACCGGACTCGCCTCCGAGCTCCTCGCTCACGGCGGTCGGATCGATCACGTCGTAGCCGTGCGTGCTGCCCGGCACCGCCTGCAGATAGGGAGAGCAGTAGAGATGGGAGATGCCCAGGCAGGCCAGGTAGTCGACGATCCCGGCCGCCGCCTCGAAGTCGAAGCCCGCATGCAGCTGGATCCGATAGCTGGCCCGGGGCTCGACTCGCCGAGCCTCCTCCGCGCGCACCTCGGGATCCTTGGATCCCATCCCTGCCTCCTCTTTTGTCGTCTGGCTCGTCGCCTGGCGCCCTGCTGAAACGCACGCCGGAACGTAGCAACCGATATGCCACGAGGATCCGATCGCGGTGCCTCGCGATCCCGGGGATGAAGACTGTGCAGGACCCGAGACGGCAGTTTCTGCAAAATGCCCTGGCGCTTGCAGGCTGGCGATCGCCGCCCCACCGTTGCGGCGGGAGACCGCGCAGGTCGCTACCGGCCCGGCCCGCTCTGGCGGGCACGTGGCGTGCAGCACGCGACGGATGGAGGGAATCATGGAACACGAACGGAAGACGCAGCCCCCTCGTCCGGAACGTCGGCTCGGGAAGACCGGCCGTGCGCGGTGGCAGACCCGCAAGACAGCCCCTGGATCACCCACCCCATGAAGCCAGCCCCATGAAGATTGCAGTCCTGAACACGGGGAGCGCGACAGTGAAGTCTGCCGTCGTCGAAGCGACGAAGGGCGGCGAGACCTCCCTGCTACGCCGCGAGACCTTCGAACGCGATGATCAGGAGTCCCTCGAAGAGACGCTTCGCCGGGCCCTGACCACGATCGAAGCCAGTGAAGCGGATGGACTGGCCCACCGCGTCGTCCACGGGGGTGTCGACTTCGTGCAGGCCGTCGAGGTCGATGAGGCCGTCGAACGATCCCTCGAGGCTCTCAGCGTGATGGCCCCTTTGCACAATCCGCCTGCACTCGAAGGGATTCGGGTCGCCCGACGGATTCTTCCCGGACTGCCCGCGGCCGCCGTCTTCGACACGGCCTTCCACGCCGATCGATCTCCCAGCTCGCGACTCTACGCGTTGCCCTGGGATCTCACGGAAGAGTTCGGATTCTACCGATACGGATTCCACGGCCTCGCCCATGCCTCCCTGGTCGGGTCCCTGGCCCGATCGAAGGGCTGTGATCCGCGATCCGTGGACGCCGTGACCCTGCAGCTCGGCTCCGGCTGCTCTGCCTGCGCCGTCGAGAACGGCCGATCCGTGGAGACCTCGATGGGCTTCTCTCCGCTGGAAGGCCTGGTGATGGGGACGCGGTCCGGCGACTGCGATCCGGCCATCGCGCTCGCATTGCTGCGGCAGGGCCGCTCGATCGACGAGGTCGAGTCGCTCCTGAACCGGGAGTCCGGACTGCTGGGTCTGGGCGGCTCCGCGGACGTCCGCGATCTGTTGCACTCCGAAGAGGCGGGGGACAGGCGAGCTGCAGTCGCCCTGAATCTCTTCGTGCGACGCATCGTCTTGACGGTGGGAGCGTACTTCACGCTGCTGGGCGGTCGGGGCAGCCTCGTCTTCGGAGGCGGCATCGGGACCCACTCCGCGGAGATCCGGAAACGGGTCGCCGCCGGGCTCCGGGCCTGGGACGTGCTGCTCGATCCGGAGCGCAACGAGCAGACGAGCCCGGGACCCGTCGGGAAGGCCGGCTTTCGCGACGTCTACGTCTTCGAGACCGAGGAGGAATCGATCATCGCCCGCGAGGCCGCCGCCGTCCTCGGCTGAGCAGAACGACGGCTGAACTCAGCGTCGAGGCCTCAGCAGGGGTGCGTCCCCCAGCCGTCGGTCGAGCTGGGGATCGCTCAGCAGTTCGTCGAGCGGACGGGCCATGCGCCGCTGCCAGGCGGGGAAGCGCTCGAGCGGCACGCCGGGGATGTTGACCGGCTCTTCCTCGCCGGCCAGATCGTCGAGGGAGAGTCCGACGAGCGGCGACGGTGTCCGGCAGAGGAAGCGATGAATCGCCGCGCAGCGAAGGCCCGGATCCTGCGCATCCTCCGCACGTGCGAGGGCACCCGCCCGGAGCAGTCGTGAGACGAGCGCTCGTCGCTCCGCCTCACGCTCCTCCCGGGCTCGGGCGAGGGCTCGCGCATCGAGCTCGCCGAGCTCGGCCCGGCGCTCGAGGTCCCGCTCGGACCACCAGCCGGCCATCGGAGGGTGGTCGTGGGTATGGGCAGTGGCGAGGGCGCGCTTCGACCAGGCCGAGGCGGAACGAAAGCGACCGCGGCGATCGCGTTCGAAGAGCAGCACCCGGCACGAGAGCACGCCGTGGCGAGCCAGCAGCGACGTGAAGCCCCGCGGCACCGTGCCCAGATCCTCGCCTACGACCACCGCATCGGCACGTCGACTCTCCTCGGCGACGACCGAGAGCAGGGCCGAGGCGGGGAAGCGCACGTAGACCCCCTCGGTCGCCGGGCGCTCGACGGGGATCCACCATTGGCGCAGCAGGCCGAGCACGTGGTCGATCCGGAGCATGCCCGCATGGGCGAGCCCCGCCCGCAACACCCGCCGGAAGAAGGCGAAGTCGTCCTGACCCAGGTTCCACGGATGCAGCGGCGGCAGTCCCCAATCCTGGCCGTCCCGGGCGTAGTCATCCGGCGGCGCGCCGAGGGAGACCCCGTCGACGAAGCCCTCCGGAAAGGCCCAGGTGTCGAAGCCGCCTGCGTCCGAGCCGAGGGCCAGATCCTGATAGAGACCCAGCGAGAGGCCTTCTCGACGCGCCTCGCGATCCACCTCCGCCAGCTGCCGATCGAGCTCGAAGAGCTCCCAGAGCGCGCGCTCGACCGGATCCGACTCCCGCTCGCGAAAGGCGCGCAGCGCGTCGGCCCGACGACTGCGCCAGGCTGCGGGCCAGCTTCGCCAATCCCGGGATTCCCCGTCCTGCAGCCTGCGCTGCTCGAGCGCCCGATAGGTCGCGTAGTCCAGCAGCGTCTGGCCTCCGTCGTGCACGAAGCGTTCGAAGGCCCGTCCCCGAGCGTCGTCCCGAGCCCGATGCGCCCGCTGGAACTGCTGCCACAGCGGCTCGACGATGCGCGCCCGGAGCGCTCGGGCCTGCGCGTAGTCGATGTGATCGCTCTCGACCAGGCGACGGCGCTCGCGCCCCGACGCCCCACTCTCGAAGAGGCGCCGGGCCTCGCCACACTCCGACCACTCGGGTATCGCCATGAGGTCGAGATGAAGCGGATCCCGGAAGAGCCGGGTCACCGGGGAGTACGGGCTCACATCGCGACCGCCGGCCGGCAGTCCATGCAGCGGATTCAGGCCCACGAAGTCGGCTCCCCGCTCCCCCGCCCATCGGACCAGCTGCCGAAGGTCACCCAGATGGCCGATCCCGAAGCCACGATCACTGCGCAGACTGTAGAGATGGGTCCAGAGACCCCAGACGCGATCGCGTCCCGTCGCCTCCGCGACCGAGACACAGGGCGCGGCGGAGCGATGGGCCGCGCTGACGCGGCGGGCGCGCTCTGGGTCCGCCGGCCCCTGCTGCTCGAGCCGCTCCAGCACCGTCGCCAGCGCCTCGCGGCAGATCGCGCGCGGCGCCCCACCTCCGGCGGGCTCGTACTCCGAAGCCAGCCCCGCCGCCTCTGCCCTTCGCAGTAGCGCCTGGATCGCTCGGGCGTTCATGCGCGCTCCGTGACGAGCTCCGGAAAGAGCTCCGGGATCGGCGCACCGCACGCCGCCTCGTCGAGCAGCGCCCGCACGAGATCCCGATGGCCTCCCGGCTTCGCTCGGAGCGCCAGCGCCAGGGCGAGGCGGAGATCGAGGGCGCGGTGCCTCGCGAGCCGCTCGTGGTAGACGTCCCGGAAGTTGCGCGGCACGCGCAGACTCCAGTTTTCCGCGGAGATCGTGCCCGGCTGGTTGTAGGACTCGACGATGCCGAAGAGATCGCTGAAGAAGACGAGCACGTTCCGGGCCGCGCAGCTGAACATCTCGGCCAGCAGGGCCTGCGCCAGCAAGCCCGGATCACGCACGAGGGTCTCCGCGAAACGGGCACGACGCGTGGAATCGGGCTCGAGCCGCTCGGCGGCGTGGATCGCCCGGGCCCGCCGTCTCGGCTCGTCCCAGGTCGCCAGCAGCGCCCAGATCGATGGCGTGTCGTGGGTGCCGATCATCAGCCAATCGGAGGCCGTCGCCGCCTCGATCCGATAGGGATCCTCCGGGTCCTCCGGATCGAGCTTGCTGGTCACCCGGAAGCGGCCGAGCCCGAATCGCTGCATGACCCGCTCGAGCGGCCGCGGCAGGGTACTCAGCACCTCGCAGAGGATTCCCTCGCTTCCGACACCAGCGCGTGCCGCCGCCGCCGCCACCTCGTCGAAGAGGATCGCATGACGGTCGACCTGCTCGGGGTCCAGATCCCGGACCCGATCGTCCGCCCAGGGCTCGCGCTCCCGATCGATCTGCTCGGGCCGTGCGATGTCGTAGGCCAGGAGCGACGGATGGCCCGGCACGCCGAACGCCGAGAAGAGTCGGGCGCCCTCCCGAACCAGCGTCTCCGACTCCGCCTCCGCCTCCGCCTCTGACTCCAATCCCGACTCCGATCCCGACCGGGGCTCCGTCGCCCGGTAGAGCCAGGGGCAGACGAGGCCGTGGGGATGATCGATCCGAAGTCCATCGTAGGCCTGGAAGGCGAGGTCGAGCCTCCTTCTCAGGAAACGGATGACCGGCCCCTCCGCGTCTCCGTCCCGGTAGAGACCGGGGTCGAAGACCGGATAGCCCCAGGGCTGTCCGTCGGGGTTCGTCCGGCTCGGTGGCGCACCCAGACGATAGTCGTGCAGAAAGAGCGGCTCGAGCGCCCAGACGTCCCGATCCGCCAGACCGATCTGGAGATCTCCGTAGACGCGAAGCCCGAGGCCGCGCATCCGCCGGCGGAAGCGCGCGTGCTGCGCATGGGCCAGGTACTGGGTGAAGCCATGAAAGGCGATCCGCTCCGCAAAGCGCTGCTCGATCTCCCGCCGGCGGCGCTCGATGCGCTGGCGCTCTCCCGGCTCCGGGTTCGGAAGGCGGCGATCGGGCTCGGGCCATCGCCGAAAGCCCTGCTCACCGTGAAGCTCGGCGAGCGCCTCGTAGAGGCCGTCGCGGGCAAGCCAGTCCTGATTCGCGCGGGAGAAGGATTCGATGCGCGCCCGGAGCTCGGACGCTCCGGTTCCGTGGTCCTCCTGCAGTCGTCGGAAGGCTCGCTGGAGCAGAGCTCGCTGAACGCGCCAGGCGAATCGATGGTCGGCCCGCTGGGCACTGGCTGCGGGTCGACCGTCGAGCCCGACGAGCAGCTCCTCCTTCGTGAGCAGGGAGCCGGAATCCTCGTCGAGCAGCGAGGCCAGATCGATCGACAGGCTGCCCCGGGAGAAGGCGGTCGTATCGTAGGGAGAGGGATTGCCGGGGGAGCTTTCGCCCTGCGGCCCGAGTTGCATCACGTCGAAGCCGAGCGTCGAGATCAGCTCCGCGAGAGCCTGGGAGGCGCTCGAATAGGGAGTGCCCCGACCGACATCGAGATCGTGGGCGGGAAAGCTGGCGTCGTGGATCGACAGCGCCAGCTGCCGGATGTCCAGTCGCCGACGGGCCTCCGCCACGAGCGCCGCGCCGGAGGGCGTCGTGCCGGATCGGTTCACACGCGGGGTCCTTCGTCGGGACGTTGGGCCACGGATTCCTCGCGCCGCACGAAGACCGACAGCGAGTACGCTGGAAGCGTCACCGACTCCCCGGCCGTCCGACTCTCCCGAACCTCGGAGAATCCCGACACCGTATCCATCACCGGCTCCCACCAGCGTCCCCAGGGCGCCCCGGGAAGCACGAAGGGGAAGGATGAATCCCCCGCCCAGGCGATCACGAGGAAGGTCTCGTCGGGTTCCGGATCACCTGCAGACGTGAGATGATAGTCGTGTGCCTCGCCCGAGAGCACGAAGGCCAGGCAGCGATCCTCGGGGTCGGACCAGTCGCCCGCCTGCCGCTCGCGCCCATCAGGCAGCAGCCAGGTGATGTCCTTCAACCCGGCCTTCTCCCTGCCCGTGCCCATGAAGAAGCGGTGCCGATGAAAGACGATGTGGCCTCGTCGGAAGTGGATCAGCCTCGAGACGAAATCCAGCAGATCCCGGCCGGCCTCGTCGACGCCCTCCCAGTCGATCCAGCCGATCTCGTTGTCCTGGCAGTAGGCGTTGTTGTTGCCGCCCTGGCTGCGTCCGATCTCGTCGCCGGCGAGCAGCATCGGAATTCCCTGGGAGAGCAGCAGGGTCGCCAGCAGGCTCCGTTTACGACGTTCCCGCAGACTCCGGATCTCCGGGTCGTCGGTCGGGCCTTCCACGCCACCGTTCCAGCTCAGGTTCTGGTCGGAGCCATCCCGATTGTCCTCACCGTTCGCCTGGTTGTGCTTCTTCTCGTAGCTGACGAGGTCGTGGAGGGTGAACCCGTCGTGGGCCGTGACGAAGTTCGTGCTCGCCCAGGGACGGCGACCATGACGCTCGAAGATCTCGCTCGAGCCCGTCATGCGCGACGCCATCTCGGGCACCAGACCCGGATCCCCGCGCCAGTAGGAACGCACCACGTCCCGGTAGCGATCGTTCCACTCGCTCCAGCCCGGCGGAAAGTCGCCGAGCCGATAGCCTCCGTCCGCGAGATCCCAGGGCTCGGCGATCAGCTTCACCTGGGAGAGCACCGGATCCTGGCGTGCGGCGTCGAGAAAATGGGAGTGGGGATCGAAGTCCGGGCCGTCCCGCGCGAGGGTGGAGGCCAGATCGAAACGGAATCCGTCGACCTTCATCTCCTCGACCCAATACCGCAGGGAATCCATCACGAGCTGCATCACCCGGGGCTCTCGGAGGTTCAGGGCGTTGCCGCAACCGGTGGGATCCTCGTAGTGGCGGGGGTCGCCATCCGGGCTGCGGTAGTAGACGGCGTTGTCGATGCCCCGGAAGCTCAGGGTCGGACCGAGCTCGTTTCCCTCGGCGGTATGGTTGTAGACCACGTCGAGCAGGACCTCGATGCCGGCGTCGTGGAGATGGCCCACCAGGGTCTTGAAGCCGCTCGCATCGGGACGGGACTGGTAGCGGGATTCGGGCGCGAAGAAGCAGATCGAGTTGTAGCCCCAGTAGTTCCGCAAGCCACGCTCCACCAGCACCCGGTCGTCGACGAAGGCGTGGATCGGCATCAGCTCGACGGCCGTCACGCCGAGCGCGCGGAGATGCCCGATGGCCGCCGGACAGGCCATGCCCTCGAAGGTGCCGCGCAGGGGCTCGGGAACGTCGGGGTGTCGCCGCGTGAAGCCTGCCACGTGCAGCTCGTAGAGCACGGTTTCATGCCACGGGCGGCGGTGGAGGCAGTCGCCACCCCAGGTGAAGGCGGGGTCCAGGACGACGCATTTGGGCATGCCCGGCGCGCTGTTGCGGCGGTCGAAGGAGAGATCTCCCCTCGGATGGCCGATGCGATAGCCGTAGAGCGAATCGCTCCAGCGGATGTTCCCGTGCAGCGCCTTGGCATAGGGATCGAGCAGCAGCTTGTGGCGATTGAAGCGATGCCCCGCATTCGGGTCGTAGGGACCGTGGACGCGATAGCCGTAGCGCTGTCCCGGACGCACGTCGGGCAGGTAGACGTGCCAGACCTCGTCGGTGTACTCGGGCATCCGGATCTGCTGGAGCTCGCGACGCCCCCGCTCGTCGAAGAGACAGAGGTCGACGGCCTCGGCGTTGCGGCTGAAGAGCGCGAAGTTGACGCCGCGTCCGTCCCAGGTCGCGCCGAGCGGATAGGGATCACCGGGCCAGATTCGCATCGGCTCCCTCGGACGGATCGAGATCACTGGCGGGACGCAGGAAGACCGCGGCCAGCGGAGGCAGGGTGAGAACCAACGAGGCCGGTCGGCCGTGCACCGCGATGGGAGTCGTCTCCACCCGGCCGAGATTGCCCTGCCCGCTCCCCCCGTAATGACGCGCGTCCCCGTTCAGGACCTCCACCCAATCCCCTTCCGTCGGGACGCCCAGCCGGAAGTTCCGCAACACCTGCGGCGTGAAGTTGAAGACCGCGACCAGCGGACGGTCACCCGACCGCGGCCGACGCAGGAAGGAGAGCGTCCCGTGGACGTCGTCGTCGGGATGGATCCACTCGAAGCCCAGCGGATCGAAGTCCCGTTCGTGGAGCGCCGGCTCCTCCGCGTACAGACGGTTCAGGTCGCCCAGCCAACGCCCCAGTCCGTTCCGATCCTCGCGTTCGAGCAGCGCCCAATCGAGCTGCCCGTCGTGGTTCCACTCGCGCTCCTGTCCCAGCTCGGCCCCCATGAACAGCAGCTTCTTGCCCGGCTGGGCGAACATGTAGCCGTAGAGCAGCCGCAGGTTCGCCAGCTTCTGCCAGGCGTCTCCGGGCATCCGGGTGATCAGGGAACCCTTCCCGTGCACGACCTCGTCGTGGGAGAGGGGCAGAACGAAGTTCTCGTGGAAGGCGTAGACCAGCCGGAACGACAGCTCCCGGTGGTGGTAGCGGCGGTGGACCGGGTCTCGAGAGAAATGCCGGAGGGTGTCGTGCATCCAGCCCATGTCCCATTTGGTGTCGAAGCCCAGGCCGCCCTCCTCCACGGGACGGGAGACCCCGGGCCAGGCGGTCGATTCCTCGGCGTAGGTGCAGACGTCGGGATGGCGCTCGTGGACGGCGCGGTTGAGGCTCTGCAGGAACGCGATCGCCTCGAGATTCTCGCGGCCTCCGTGCACGTTCGGAATCCACTCCCCTTCCTTCCGCGAGTAGTCGAGGTAGAGCATCGACGCTACGGCATCCACGCGCAGTCCGTCGACATGATAGCGATCGAGCCAGTACATCGCGCTCGAGAGCAGAAAGCTGCAGACCTCGTGGCGTCCGTAGTTGAAGATCAGCGTCTTCCAATCGGGGTGCATCCCCTGTCGCGGGTCGGCATGCTCGTAGAGATGGGTGCCGTCGAAGTGGGCCAGCCCGTGCTCGTCGCTCACGAAGTGGGAGGGCACCCAGTCCAGGATCACGCCGATGCCGGCGCGGTGGAGCTCGTCGACGAGGGCCATCAGGTCCTGGGGTGTTCCGTAGCGGCTGCTCGGCGCGAAGAAGCCCGTGATCTGGTAGCCCCAGGAGCCGAAGAAGGGATGCTCCATCAGGGGCAGGAACTCGACGTGGGTGAAGCCCAGGGACTTCACATGCTCGATCAGGGGGCCGGCCAGCTCCCGGTAGCCCAGCATCGCGCCGTCCCGGGCGCGGCGCCAGGAGCCCGGATGAAGCTCGTAGATCGAGACCGGGGCATCGGGCGCGTTCCTGCGCGCCCGGTCCCGCATCCATTCCTCGTCATTCCACTCGAAGTCGAGATCCCAGACCACCGAGGCCGTCGCGGGAGGCACCTCCGCATGGAAGGCGAAGGGATCCGCCTTGTCCACCCAGCGATCTCCGCGGCTGGGCTGGACGCGGTATTTGTACCGCTGACCCACGGTGACCTCCGCGATGAAGCCGGACCAGATCCCGGAACTCCCCAGGCGCTCGAGCGGATGCCGCTTCGCATCCCAGTCGTTCCAGTCGCCGATGACCGAGACCTCTCGGGCGTCCGGCGCCCAGACGGAGAAATGCACACCGTCGCGATCGTCGACACGGCCTGCATGCGCCCCGAGCTTCTCGTGGAGATCGAGATGGGTCCCCTCGTTGAACCAGTGGAGGTCGTCGGCGCTGATCGGTGCGCGACTCGAATCGGGCGTCTCGGAGGTCGTCATCGCTCCTCCTCTCCGAAATCTGCCAGCAGCTCGACGATGCCACGCAGCGGTACGCCGACCCACTCGGGCCGGTGGCCGATCTCGTAGCCCAGCTCGTAGAGACTCTTCTCCAGCAGCAGGATGTGCAGGAGATCGCGGATCTGTTCCTCGTCCGAAGGCAGCAGTCCGGCGGCCTGTACCGAGGGCAGGTAGGCGGACAGGAAGAGACGCCCCGTCACCCGGGACCAGAGTCGGGCCCAGGGCCGGGCAGCCGGCACGTCCTCGACCCGGAGATTGCCTTCCGTCGCCGCCTTCACCAGCCAGTACCACGATGCGTAGTCGAAGGATCGAAGCATGCCCGCCACGTCCACCAGCGGCGATCGCTTCAGACGACGCTCCGCGATCGGACGGGCCGGCTCGCCCTCGAAGTCGAGGATCACGAAGTCCCGTCCGGTGTACAGCACCTGACCGAGATGATAGTCGCCATGACAGCGCGTGCGCCGTCCGGCGAAGCGTCGGCCGACGATCGAACGAAGGATGGCGTCGATCCGCTCTCGCCCGTCCAGGACGAGACGCGCGTCCTCCGAGGCCTCGCCCTGGAGTCCGGCCACCCGTCCCTGCAGCAGATCGAGACTGCGGGAGGCGGTGTTGCGCATCGACTGATAGCGCGCACGCTGGTAGAGCGTTCCAAAAGGCTCGGTCTCGAACTCCGGATCGCCGGCGGCCTCGGCGAGGGCGAGATGAAGCTCCGCCGTCCGCTCTCCCAGCAGCCGAGCCAGCTCGACCTGGCTCCCGACCGCCGAGAGCGCCTCCTCCGGCGGGTCCGGGCCGCCGATGAGATCGATCCTGCGGGCGTCGAAGGCCCGTCCGTCGAGGGCCAACGCCTGCTCCAGGTATTCCTGGATCCGGTCCAGGGTCAGGCTCCAGGCATCGCCCTCGTTCTCGACCCAGCTCTGGAGGATGCCGATCGTCCGCCGCGTCTGGCGCGGGTCACCGTACTCGAGCGCACCCAGGGTCGAGGGCGTGCTCGCGAATCGCGCGCGTTCGGTCAGGTGGCGCCCGATCTCGAGATCGGGATTCATGCCCTCTCCAGGCCGGCGGATGATCTTGAGCACCGCCCGGTCGCCGTAGACGATCGACGTATTGCTCTGTTCGACGCCGCGCAGCCTGGCTCGCGCGCCGCCGTCCCCGTCGAGCACCGCGCGCAGGGCCGGAGTGCGGCTGGGCACGAGGGTCCCATGGCGTCCTGGCACGCTGCGACCCCGCCGGATGGCGTCGAGCAGCGCGGCATCGAACTCCTCGTCGGCCAGCGCGTCGAAGAGCAGCCCGTGACCGTGCTCGGCGCCTTCCACCTGCTCGAGCTCGGCGATGCCCATCCCCCGCTGATGACGGAGACTCTCGGCGCGCGCGCCCTCCGCGAAGGCCAGGGGAATCGTGTACAGCTCCCGGGCCCCTTCCTGCTCCACGAAGACGAAGGCGAGATAGCCCCGCAGCACGCCCCGGGATCGGATCGGCAGGGCGTCGTGGATGCGGGCGGCCACGATCGGGCGCTCCTTGCCCCCGAACCAGCGTGCCCCGCGGACGAAGGACGGCAGGACTGCCTCGAGCGCCTCCCGAGCCGCCCCCGTCATGACCTCGCTCCAGACGCCGTCGACCCGGATCCTCGGGAGATCCGCGACCTCGCTGCTCCAGACGGCCCCCGTGGCCTCCTCGTGGTCCTCGCGGATCTCGAACCAGAAGAAGCCGTGCGGAGCGAGACTCAGCAGGTAGGGAAGCTCGCCGATGCGCGGGAAGGGCCGCCCGCTGAAGAGCTCGACGGGCACCTCGCCCGCGAAGTCCGACAGGTCGAGCTCCACGTACTCCACGAAACGCGAGAGATTCGCGACCACCAGGATCCGCTCGCCTTCGAAGCTGCGGAAGAAGGCCAGCACCTTGCGATTCTCCGGATGCAGGAAGTCGATGCGTCCACGACCGAAGGCCCGATGACTCTTCGCGAGGGCGATCAGCCGCTTCGTCCAATGCAGCAGGGAGTGGGGATTGCGCTGTTGATTCTCGACGTTGACCGCCTCGTAGTGGTATTCGGGATCGGCGACGACGGGCAGGTAGAGCTGCTGCGGATTCACCTTCGAGAAGCCCGCATTGCGATCCGGACTCCATTGCATCGGCGTGCGCACGCCGTCGCGATCGCCGAGATAGAAGTTGTCGCCCATCCCGATCTCGTCGCCGTAGTAGAGGACCGGCGTTCCGGGCAGCGAGAAGAGCAGGCCGTTCATGAGTTCGATGCGCCGGCGGTCATTGCCGAGCAGCGGCGCCAGCCGTCGGCGGATTCCCTGATTCACCCGGGCGCGCTTCTCGTGAGCGTAGAAGCGGTACATGTAGTCGCGCTCCTCGTCCGTCACCATCTCGAGAGTCAGCTCATCGTGGTTGCGCAGGAAGATCGCCCACTGGCAGGTCTCCGGGATCGCAGGCGTCTGGCTCAGGATGTCGATGATCGGATGGCGATCCTCCATCTGCAGCGACATGAACAGCCGCGGCATCACCGGGAAGTGGAAGGACATGTGGCATTCGTCGCCCTCCCCGAAGTAGGCGACGGCGTCCTCGGGCCATTGGTTGGCCTCGGCGAGCAGCATCCGATTCCGGAATCGCTTGTCGACGTGCGCCCGGAGCGACTTCAGGAAGTCGTGGGTCTCGGGCAGATTCTCGCAGTTCGTCCCCTCCCGCTCGAAGAGGTACGGGATCGCGTCGAGTCTGAGCCCATCGACCCCCAGGCTCAGCCAGAAGTCCAGGAAACGGAACACCGCCTTTCGCACGTCGGGTGACTCGAAGTTCAGATCCGGCTGATGGGAGTAGAAGCGGTGCCAGTAGTAGGCCTTGGCGACCGGATCCCAGGTCCAGTTGCTCCGCTCGAAGTCCTGGAAGATGATGCGCGCCTCGGAGTACTCCTCGGCGGAGTCGCTCCAGACGTAGAAATCCCTGAAGCGGCTCCCGGGCGGCGATCGCCTTGCCCGCTCGAACCAGGGATGCTGATCCGAGGTGTGGTTGATGACGAGCTCCGTGATGATCCGCAGATCGCGTCGATGGGCCTCCCTGAGGAAGGCCTTGAAGTCGGAGAGGGTGCCGAGCTCGGGATGGACGTCCCGGTAGTCGGCAATGTCGTAGCCGTCGTCGAGCAGCGGAGAGGGACAGAAGGGCAGCAGCCAGAGTGCCGTCACCCCAAGGTCCTGCAGATAATCGAGACGCTCGTTCAGCCCGCGAAAATCGCCGATCCCGTCGCCATCGCCGTCCTGGAAGGAACGCACGCGCAGCTCGTAGAGAATGGCGTCCTTGTACCAGAGCGGATCGTTCGCATCTGCTCCCGAAGCCTTGGTCATATTCTCCTCGTTCGCTCCCGGCAGCGGCCCGGACCGGTCGCCCGCAACCCGCTAGAGAAAATGGTCGAAGTCGCTCTCGGTCCGAACACGGTGTTGGATCGCGAACACGTGCGCAGGCGAGACTGCCGGATCGAGCGCGACGAAGTTCCGCTCTCCGGTCCACAGGTAGCGCCCGCCGCCGAGCAGATCCTCGACCTGGTAGGCGTCCTCTTCCCCCGGATCGAGACCGAGCTCGCGCATCGGCAGCGTCAGCCAGCCGGACTGCGCGTACCGGTAGTCGAGATTGACCACGACCAGTATGCTGGGGGATGCGTCTCCTTCGGATCGCCGGGCCGGCCGCGCGAAGGCGATCAGGGCCTCGTTGTCCACGTCGCAGAAGATCGGCGCGAGGCCATCGCACAGCGCCGGTTGCTGGCGGCGGATCCGATTCATGCGCGATACGAAGGACGTGATCCGATCGGGTCGGCCGAGATCCCAATGTCGGATCTGGTACTTCTCCGAGTCGAGATACTCTTCGCTGCCCGGCACGGCCTCCCCGACGCAGAGCTCGAAGGGCGGGCCGTAGATGCCGTAGCTGTCGGCCAGGGTCGCCGCCAGGACCAGACGCATCAGGAAGGCTGGACGCCCGCCGACCTGCAGCACCTCGTGCAGGATGTCCGGCGTATTCGTGAAGAAGTTGGGCCGGAGGTATTCGCAGAGCGGCGGCGACCAGAGCTCGCGGACGTACTCCTCGAGCTCGTGCTTGCGGTTGCGCCAGGTGAAGTAGGTATACGACTGGGAGAAGCCGATCTTCGCAAGATGCTGCAGCACGGTGGGCCGGGTGAAGGCCTCGGAGAGCCAGATGGTCTCCGGATGCTCGCGGCGCACCTCGGCGATGACCCACTCCCAGAAGACGAAGGGCTTGGTATGCGGATTGTCGACCCGGAAGATCGTGACGCCCCGTTCGACCCAGAACAGGAACACGTCTCGCAGGGCATGCCAGAGCCCCTGCCAGTCCTCGCACTCGAAATCGAAGGGGTAGATGTCCTCGTAGCGCTTGGGCGGATTCTCGGCGTGGTGGATCGTGCCGTCCGGTCGGCGCCGGAACCACTCGGGATGGGACTTCACCCAGGGATGGTCGGGTGAGCATTGGAAGGCGATGTCGAGAGCGATCTCGAGATCCAGCTCGCGGGCGCGGGCGACCAGGCGATCGAAGTCGTCGAGGGTCCCGAGATCGGGATGAACGGCCGTATGACCCCCGGCCTCCGAGCCGATCGCCCAGGGGCTGCCAGGATCCTCGGGACCCGCCTGGGTCGTGTTGTTCGGCCCCTTTCTACCCGTACGGCCGATGGGATGAATCGGCGGCAGGTAGACCACGTCGAAGCCCATGCCCGCAGCGTGCTCGAGACGCGCCTCGCAGTCGCGGAAGTGGCCGTGTCGTCCCGGCTCCGGCGCGCAGGATCGGGGAAAGAACTCGTACCAGGCGCCCCAACGAGCCCGCTCGCGCTCGACCTGGACCTTCAGCCCAGGGTCGTAGCGGGTCGCGCGGCTACGATCCGCGTGACGCCTCATCGACTGGGTCAGGGCCTCGCTGCACGCGAGGCGGACGACGAGATCCTCGGGTCCACGGGACTCGGCGAGCGTCTCCGCCGCATCCCGAAGCCAGCGCGCCTCGTCTCCGCCCGCACGGGCGGATGCCGCCCGGACCCAGGCCGCCCCTTCCTGGAGATCCACGTGAAGGTTCACTCCGGCCTCGAGCTTCTTGCGAAAGCCCGCCTGCCAGGTCTCGAAGGGGTCGACCCAGACCTCGAGCGCATAACGTTCGGTTCCGGGCGGGCCCACGCGGAAGCGCGCCGTCCAGAGATCGTTGGGGTGCCGCTCCAGCGGGATCTCAGCCCAGATCGAGCCCGTCTGTCCCGAATCTTCCGCCCGCGTCGCATCGGCTGCGCCGCTCGGCTCACGACGATGGAGCAGGACGCCTCGCAGCAGGTCATGACCTTCAGTGATGGCCCGGGCGCGCACCTCCACCCACTCGCCGCTGGCGCGCTTGATCGGATGGCGACCCCCATCGATCTCCGGCTCCACGCTCGTGATGACGACCCGCGCCGGAGCGGGCGACCCGGGATCGCGGGGCGCGATCCCGGCTCCGCCTCGGCGATCTTTCCCGCTTCCCACTTTCCCGATTCCTGCTTTCTCGCTTCCAGCTCCGCTCGCCACCGACTTCGCTCGCTCCGCGTCCCGCGTGTATCCGCGTATCGCTACATCATTCTGTCTCTATCTATCTCTTCCGCGGCATCCTTCGCAGTGGGGCCCTTGCACAGCAAAACTCATGCCACCAATGAAATGCGTTCGTGGGCACTCCCCCGCTCATATCCCTCGGACATGTCGGCCCCTGCTTCCTTCCTCCGCATCCCAAGCGGCCTCCGACAACGAAGCGGGTTGTAAGAAATACCATGAGGCATCGGTCGCGTTTGGAATCGGGCCCCGCTCAGAGGTCAGGGCTCTCCAGCGACAGGCCCAGCAGAAATGACGACTCTTCTTCGGCAACCATCCTCCTCGTTCGGTCATGGGGGATCACCACGAGCTCACCGGCATGCGCGATCCGAGTCTCGTCTCCCGAAGTCAGGCGCAGGGAGCCCGACAGGACATGCACGAAGGTCGGGCCGTGCACGTTGTGCTCGCCGATGCGCGCACCCTTCTTTGCCGCCTCCAGCAGGATCCGGAGATGGGCGGTCTTGTGCAGCGTGATCCCCGTATGCCCGTTGACCGGATAGGCTGCCTCCGTTCGAAGCAGCTCGACCATCTCCTCCAGGGCGAAGAGATGGAGCCACTCGTCATCCAGCCTCGCCTGGCGATGGGATTGATCCCGAAAGTGCTCTGCATCCATGGCGATTCCCTTCCTTTCGTCTTTCGTCTCGTCGTCGGTCCCGGCCGTCGTGCGTTCCGGTGGCTTCGGGTCCCGATGATCCCTCGGTCTCCGTGATCGCCATCGCCCGGTCACCTTGCCGGTCGTCCTGTCCGAGCTGCTCCCGTCCAGAGCGCAGAAGCTACCGCTGACCAGAGCAGGAGCCGTGCCAGACGTTCTGCTCGGACGCCCGGGGCAAGAGAGCTCCGAGACGCTCGAGACGTCCCCGGGCCTTCGCATCTTCTACCAATTGCGAGCGCGCTCTTGCGACGGGGGCGGGGATGGGAAATCAGCCAACGAGCCGACCAGGCTTCCTGTCGCACGGCCCTCGCGCACGGCCCGAGGAGACTCTTGCCGAGCCGTGGCACGCGAATTGCGGTGGACCTCGGACGACACGTCGATCCGGAACGCCGTCATGGCCTCCCCGGGGCATGAGGCCGAACGATGGATCGGCAGACGAGTCCGACGGAATCGGGAAGCGCACAAGCGCCACAGGTGCGTAGGAGGCACGGGACATGGTGGACCAACGAAGGGACCGACACGGAGAGCACGCGAAGACGGCGGATACGGAAGGCATCGGTCTCGGCGGCAGGGGGGTCTCCCTCTTCCGGCTGGGCGGGATCGACGTGCGGCTCGACTTCACCTGGCTCTTCCTCTTCCTGCTGATCTTCGTGGGCCTCGCCACCGGCTACTTCCCCCGATTCCATCCCGAACAGTCGGCGCTGATCCACTGGGCCGCGGGCTTCGTGACCACGCTGCTGCTCTTCGGGTCGATCGTGCTTCACGAGCTTTCCCATGCCTGGATGGCGCAATCAGCGGGCATCCCCGTCCCCTCCATCACGCTCTTCCTCTTCGGCGGCGTCTCGGAGATGAGCGAAGAGCCGGAGGATCCGGCGACGGAGATGAAGATCGCCGTCGTCGGACCGCTCATGAGCTTCGGGCTCGCGATCGTGGCGTCGCTGGCCCATGCAGCCCTGCAGCCCTGGGCACCGCCCCTGATCGCCGGGATCGCGCTGTACCTGGTCTGGATGAACCTCGCGCTCGGGATCTTCAATCTGCTTCCGGGCCTGCCCCTCGACGGGGGGCGCATCCTGCGTGCCATCGCATGGAAGACCTCCGGATCGCTGCAGCGCGGGACACGGATCGCGTCGACCGCCGGCAAGGGCATCGCCATCGGCCTGATGATCCTGGGTGCGATCGAGATCTTCGCGGGCGCGCTGGTCGGAGGGATCTGGCTGATCCTGATCGGCCTCTTCCTGCGCGGAACGGCCGAGGCGGGCTACCAGAATCTGGTCATCCTGCAGAGCCTCGAAGATGCCCGGGTGGAAGACGTCGCCATCCAGGATCCGGTCACGATCTCACCCGAGATCTCGATCCAGGCCCTGATCGACGACTACCTGTTGAATCACGGCTACCGATCGTATCCAGTGGTTCGGGAGGGCCGGGTGCTGGGGGTCATCTCGATCGACGCGATCCGGGACGTGCCGCCCGAGGAGCGATCCAGCCGAAGCGTCGAGCAGAGCATGACTCCGGTCTCGGACGCGACGACGATCGCCCCCGACGACTCGCTCTCCCTGGCGTTGAAGCGTCTCACGCGCGCCTCGAGCGGACGACTTCTCGTGCTGCAGGGGGGCTCACTCCGGGGCATGCTGACGAAGGAGAGCCTCTCGCGTTTCCTCGAGATCCGACAGGTGATCGGTTCCAGTCCCGACGAGCGAGGATCGGGCGTCTCGTCTCCCGACCAGGAAGGGAGTGGACGGCGCGCGGCCGCCTGAGAGCATGACCTGGGAGCGTGAGAAGAGAAGAGCGTGAGAGACTGGGGGGAGGGAAGCGAGCGGAGCATCGACGTCGATCAGACGTCGTAGGCCTGCTGGGCTCCTCGGCTGAGCCGACGATCGAAGGCTCGTACCACGTCGACGACGCTCGAGAAAAAATCGCGGACGGGCTCGCTCTCGTGTCGCTCGGCGAGCTCTTGATAGGTTTCGAGCAGCTGCTGGTCGAGATCCAGCAGCCAGCGGGTGGCCTCTTCAACCGAGGCGCCATCCGGCCCGACCGGCTCACCCTCCCACGGATCGACCGTATACTGGGCAGGCGTACGGAGCGCGGACTCATCCGCCGCTCGCAGGGAGCGATCGAGGGCGGCCTCGAGTTCGCTGCGCCGCTGCTCCACCTCCTCCATGAAGAGCCGCGTCCGGTCATCTTCGGCCCGCTCACGGAGATCCTGTAGCAGGAGCCCATGGGCGGCCTGCAAATAACGTCGGGTTCGATCGATGACCTCCTCCACCGTCAGGAAGGTGGAACGGTCCGGCGGCGTCGGCGCCATGTCTCGGTCTCCTCTCTGCTGGGCCCGCTTCCGGTGCGGCTGCTTCCAACTCTCCGGCATCTCCGGCAACTCCGTTCTCGCGCCTGCCTGCACGTCGAGGCCACCCGCTTCTGCTCGCCGTGCCCTCCCGCCCGGCAGGAGCGCCCCCGCCGCCGATAGACCGACAGTCCGCAATCATCGTGCAGCAATCACCATGCCGAGCGCATCCCTTTTCTCTTCGCAGCTCCTCTTGGCTGCGTCCAACGACCTTCCCCCTTCGAGACGAGGAGGCGCTCGAGACGACGGGGGGTATCTGGCCTCCGGCTTGCAAACTCTCAGGCCGGAAGATTCGGACAGTATGGAAGATCAAGAACTGATGCTGAAACGAGCAGAGGACGCGGAGGCCGGAGATCGTCCGCTCTGCTGCTTTGACGTAGCCCATTGCCCAAGGGGGGCTCGAGTCGCGTCGATGGGCTCTGAGTCGAAGGTGCTTGTAGCTTGTACAATCGAGGCATGAAAGGAGAGGCTCGAGATGCGACGGGGCCCTCTCTGAGAACGAGGGAAGCCCTGCTTCCGTCCGCGGTGGGCCTGCTCGGTCTGCTCGTCTCGGTCTCGGTCTGGGCGACGCTCGTCCTCGAGCGCCATGAGCGGGTGCGTGCCGAAACGCGCACAGTCGCAACCTCCATCCGAAGCGCCATCCAGGCGGAGCTCGAGAGCCAGGAGCGGGCCCTGCTCTCGCTGGCCGCCTTCTGGCCCGCGGATCCGGACGGGAGGACGGCGGTCGCTCTGCGAGCCGATGCCGACCGGCTCCTCCAAGCCCATCCCGGACTCGATCGGATCGCGGTCTTCGATCGCGATTCCGGCCAGGCGCTATTCGTCTCGGCCTCGAGCCCCACCCCCCCCGCGACTGAGGCAAGCGGGCTTGACAGCCCCGCTTCGCCGTCATCGCTCCCGTCCGACGAGGCTCGATGGCTGACGATCGATTCCATCGCGATGCACGCGGACACGGGCGCCGGCGAAGAGGACTCCCCGATCACCTATCATATTCATCTGCCGATCCAGCTCGAGGGCTCCGCGGCCGCCCATCTGATCGCCCGATTCGATCCGAACCGGTTCCTGGCGGACTTCTTTCGTGCCCGCAGCGAATCCTATGCCCTCGAGGTCAAATTGAATGGGATCCCGATCTTTGCGCGTGGGGAAGCTTCGTCGGATCGTCGGCAGTCCTGGTGGAAGATCACCTCCACGCTCCCCCTTCCGGACGGCGACCGCTGGGACTTCGTCTACCGGCCGACGCCCGACTACGCCTCGGCGCGGCTGACGGCCGTGCCCCACTACGTGCTCATCCTGGGTCTCAGTCTCTCGGCCTGCCTCGCCTTCCTCACCCACGAGCTGCGCCGGACCCGACGACAGTCGCGCTCTCTCGGCGTCGTCAACGCCTCCCTGCAGGAGCGCGGTCGCGAGCTCCTGCGCCTGAACGAGGAGCTCGAGACTCGCGTCGTCGAACGCACCCGGGAGCTCGAGGATGCCGTCGTCGAGCTCCGGGCCTTCAACTACTCGGTCTCCCACGACCTGCGCTCACCTCTGGGCGCGGTGCTCAACTTTGCCTCGATCGTGAAGGAGGACTATCGGGACCGCCCTCTCGACGACGAGGGCATGCGCCTTCTCGAAAGAATCATGGCGAGCGCGAAGCGGGCCACCCTGTTGCTGGAAGATCTACTCGAGCTCTCGAAGGCCGGACGGGCAGACCTCGAGGTCGAAGACGTCGACATGACCCGGCTGGCGGCCGCCTCCTTCCAGCAGGCCATCGCGGCGGAGGGCTCGAGGATGCACGACGTCGAGCTTCGGATCGATCCGCTCCCATCCGTGCAGGGCGATCCCCAGCTTCTCGATACCGTCTTCGGCAACCTCTTCAGCAACGCGCTCAAATATTCGCGGGAGCAGGAGAAGCCGCGGATCCACGTCTCTGGCGAGATCCGGGGTGACGAAGCGATCTTCACGGTCGCCGACAACGGCAGCGGCTTCGACATGCGCTTCGCTTCGAAGCTCTTCGAGGTCTTCGAGCGCCTGCACCGAGAGGACGAGGTCGAGGGCTCTGGCGTGGGACTCGCCGTCGTGGCGCGCATCGTGAAGCGACACCAGGGCCGGATCTGGGGCACCGGCGAGGTCGGTCGGGGGGCGCGATTCTCCTTCGCCCTGCCCCTGCGAAGGGGCTCGGAAGGATGAGCGTGCAGACCCATCCCCCGCAGCCCACCGTCGCGATGCTGCTGGTCGACGACGATCGCAACGACGTCGAGGTCGCCCTGCGTGCGCTGCATCGCGAGGGACTCGACGGCTGGGTACGCGTCGCCCGGGACGGGCAGGAGGCGCTGGAGGCACTGGGCCTCGAGCCACCCTCGTCGGCGTTCGGACGGGAAGAGCGGGTCCGTCCCGCCGTCGTCTTCCTCGATCTGAAGATGCCTCGTGTCGACGGCTGGGAGGTGCTGCAGCGGATCCGGAGCCATCCGGAGACCGCCGCCCTGCCCGTCGTGGTGATCTCTTCCTCGGATCACGAGACCGACATCCGGCGCTGCTACGAGCTCGGTGCGAACAGCTTTCTCGTCAAACGCTTCGACCCCAAGAGCGCGGGAGCCTACATCGCGGAGGCAGCCCGTTATTGGCTCGAGCTGAATCGACAGCCGCCACGAAGAAGGAGGCCAGCATGAAGGATCTTTCCGTGCTCATCGTCGAGGATGAGGCTGATTTCAGAGATAGTCTCCGGATGCTCGTGGAGCGCGAGGGCCACGAGGCGCGCGAGGCCGGCAGTCTGCGGGAGGCGCGCCAGCAGATCGAGGCCCACCCGCCCGCCGTCGTGCTGCTCGACGTCGGCCTGCCCGACGGCGACGGCCTGTCGCTGCTCGAGGATTCCGCCCTTCCGCGCTCGACGGAGGTCGTTCTCGTGACCGGCAACGTCGAGTTCGACACGGCCGTCGACGCGCTACGGGCCGGCGCCTTCGACTACCTGCCGAAGCCCATCGATCGGCCGAGACTGAAGACCATCCTCACGAACGCAGCCCGGACGCGAGGACTCAAGCGTGAGGTCTCCGAGCTCCGAACGGAGCTGCGCAACCTGGGACGCTTTGGTCCGATGGTCGGGCGCTCGAGGCCGATGCAGCGGATCTACGATCTCATCGATCGGGTGGCGCCCACCGAGAGCACCGTCTTCGTCACCGGAGAGAGCGGAACGGGAAAGGAGTTGGTGGCGCAGGCCATTCATCAGCTGAGCCGACGGCGGGACAAGCCCTTTCTCACGCTCAATTGCGGTGCGATCTCGGGAACGTTGATCGAGAGCGAGCTCTTCGGCCATGAGAAGGGCAGCTTCACCGGCGCCGACCGGAAACGAAAGGGTTATTTCGAGCAGGCGGATGGCGGGACGCTCTTCCTCGACGAGATCACCGAGATGCCGATCGAGCTCCAGGTCAAGCTCCTGCGCGTGCTCGAAAGCGGCGTCCTCACCCACGTCGGCGCGACGGATCCGCTGCAGGTCGACGTGCGGGTGCTGGCCGCTTCGAATCGCGATCCCAAGGAGGCGGTGGAGGAGGGACGCCTTCGGGAAGACCTCTACTACCGCCTCAGCGTCTTCCCGATCGGGCTGCCGCCCCTGTGCGAGAGGACCGGGGACATCCAGGAGCTCGCCCTCTTCTTCCTCGCGGAGATGAACGAACGCAACGGCCGCCCGATCCGCTTCGAGGAGGCCGCTCTCGAGCGGCTCGCGCAGCTGCGTTGGCCGGGCAACGTGCGCCAGCTGAGAAACGTGGTCGAGCGGGCCTCCATCCTGGCGGACGACGTGATCGGCCCCGATCTGCTGCCGGAGCCCGAGGGCATCACTCGGGAGCAGGGCCACGAAAGTCTGCTCCAGGTCGCGGTCGGCTCTTCGATCGAAGACGTGGAGCGGCGGCTGATCCTCGCCACCCTGGAAGAGGTCCAGGGCGACAAGAAGCGGGCTGCCGAGATCCTGGGTGTCAGCCTGAAGACGATCTACAACCGCTTGAACGTCTACGACGCGATGGGCGAGTCCCGCCGCGCCAGGCCCACGAGCCCGGGATCCGCCCATGCGACCTGATCGAAGGGGCGCACCGCTTGACGCCCGTCGCGCGAAGAAGGACCTTACAGCCATGAAGCTTCCCACGGACTCCCGCTCATGAAGGACGGCGCGACGATCCTCGTCCCCTACGACTTCTCACCCCATTCCGTCTTCGCGCTGCAGACCGCAGCGGAGCTCGCACGAGCCGTGTCGGGCCGGATCCATCTCCTCCACGTGGTCCAGGAGCCGTCGGTCACCTATCCCTCGATCGCGACGGGAGTCGTCACCGAAAGTGGAATCCCGGTCGGCGTCCTCGAGCACGCCCGCACCGCTCTCGAAGAGGTCGGAGCCGAAGCGAAGGCGGAGCATCCACCCACGATCGTGACCCGGGTGATCGAGGCCTCCTCCGCCGCGGCGGGCATCGTCGCCTTCGCCCGGGAGATCGCGGCGGACCTGATCGTGATGGGCACACATGGACGAACGGGAATGGGACACGCCTTCCTGGGCAGCGTCGCCGAGCGCACACTGCGGCAGGCAGAGTGTCCCGTGCTGACGATCAAGGACGGCACCGAGTTCGACCCCGACCCGAAGACCGCCGATTCCGACCAGAAGTCCGACTGAACGAGGGAAGGCGCAACCAGCGATTGAGGAGATATCCATGGACTTCGTTCGTATCCTGATTGCCATCCTCCTGCCCCCGCTCGGCGTCTTCCTCCAGGTCGGCCTCGGCGGTCAGTTCTGGATCAACATCCTGCTGACCCTGTTCGGCTACGTGCCGGGCATCGTCCATGCGGTCTGGATCATCGCGACCCGCGGCCCCGAACGCGCCGGTCCCTGAACGCCGTCCCCGAGCATGACGTCTGCGGCCGGACCCCGGCGACCCGTCGCGTCGAGACGCCATGCAACGGTGCTGCTGGGGATCTTCTGCCTGGTGTTCATCGCCTCGGGCTGGGCGCCCCGCTACCGCGCCGACTGGCTGCTCGAGAACGTGCTCGTGGTCGTCGTGCTGCCCGTGCTGATCGTCACCCACGCCCGGCTCCCGCTCTCGAAGCTTTCCTACACGGCGCTATTCCTCTTTTTCTGTCTGCACGAGGTCGGTGCGCATTACACCTACTCGGAGGTTCCCTACGACGCCTGGACGCGCGCGCTCTTCGGCTTCGATCTGGGGGCCCTCCTCGGCTGGGAACGCAACCATTTCGACCGTCTGGTGCATTTCCTATTCGGGCTGCTCGTCGTCTACCCGGCCCGCGAGGTCTTTGTGCGAGTGGCGGACGTCCGCGGACTCTGGGGCTATCTCTTCCCGTTGCTCGTGGTGATGTCGAGCTCCCTGCTCTTCGAGCTCTTCGAATGGGGCGCAGCGCTGATCTTCGGCGGTGATCTCGGCATGGCCTATCTCGGCACCCAGGGAGACGTCTGGGACTCCCACAAGGACAGCTTCCTCGCCACCCTCGGTGCGGTGTTCGCATCGCTCGCAATCGCGGCCCTCCACGCGGGCCTCGACCGGGACTTCAACCGGGAGTGGCAGCAGAGCCTCGAGGTGAAGCATCCGGAGCCGTTGGGGGAGGTCGCCATCGCACGGCTCCGGAGCCGGCGCGAGGCATCGGAGGAGGCATCGGAGATGACGGACACACAGCGCTGAGGCGGCGCTACGGAGACCGTCGCGCGCGGAGCGACTCGGCCTCGCGGCCCCGCACGACGCGAAATCCCCTGGCCGTGCCCGAGCGCTCGGTGACCACGGTGCACTGCCCCTCGATGCCATCGCGTTCGAAGTAGAGAACGACCCAATCGTCGGTGCGGCCGAGCTCATGGGCCCGAGCGGTATTCGAGAAGAGCGCTGTGATCGCCCAGCCTGCCCGCTCTACGTGCAAGACCGGCAGCCAGGCCCGATGCTCCGGATTGAAGCGACGGGGCGCGATCTTTCGCAGCTCGTCGCGCCCGGCCCGCTCGCGATACTCGCGATCGACCTCGAGCAGCAGCGCGACCGGCGGCCCTTCCGACTTGCGCTTCGGGTCGCCTTCGTCGTCCGGAGCCAGTCCCCGGGCCCGCCGTCTCGCCGCGAAGCGAAGCATGTGGCCCAGGCTCTCGCGCACACCCCTCGCCCGGCGCGGACCGATCCCGGGCACGGTCTCGAGGCGCCCGTCTGTGGCCGCGGTCTCGAGGTCCTCGAGCGTCTCGAGATGCAGCTGCGACTCGATGCGATGGGCCAGCTCTTCTCCGATCCCCGGAACGGTGGTGAAGAGATCTGCGGGCGAGACCTGCCCTTCGAGCCGCTCGAGAAAGCCCAGCCGCCCACGCCGCACGAGCTCGCGAATCGAGGCCGCGATACTCTTCCCGATCCCGGGCAGCGACTCGAGGTCGTCGGACTCGCCGACGGAAGCGGGGACCTGCGCCGCGACCGGATCCGGCTGGACCCGCACGCTGCGTGCGGCGTTGCGATAGGCGCGGACGCGATGGCTCTCCGCTTCTTGCACCTCGAGCAGATCGGCGATCCGCTCGAGCACATCGGCGATCTCTTCGTTGGTCGGCCGCGTACCCGGAACCGATCTCGAGCCCCGCTTCGGGCGATCCACGTCGGGCGACTGCATTCGCACCCCTCGACCCCGTGCACGCGCGCAAGCGCGCACGCGCTTGCGCTTCATCGCACCCAAGCATGCCATAGCGCGACCTTCCCTTCCCCTCGCTAGACTCTGCTGCGGAAGACCTCACGCGCCATCGCGTCGTGAATCGCATCCGGGATCGGATCCCGAAGAGGAGTCCTGCATGAGGGTCGGCTGTCCTCGCGAGATCAAGGCCCAGGAGAACCGCGTCGCGCTGACGCCGGCAGGAGCCGGTCAGCTGGTCCGACGGGGGCTCGAGGTCTTCGTCGAGCGGGAGGCGGGGCGCGGTGCGGACTATGCCGACGACGAGTACCGCGAGGCCGGGGCGAAGGTCGTCGACACGCCGGGCGAGCTCTTCGAGCGCGCGGAGCTGATCGTCAAGGTAAAAGAGCCGCAGCCGAGCGAGCTCGAGCGACTGCGCCCCGACCACGTTCTCTTCACCTATCTCCACCTCGCTGCAGACAAGGCCCTCACAGAGGGTCTGGTCGCGACGGGTGCCACCACGATCGCCTACGAGACGGTGCAGGTTGGCCAGCGCCTGCCGCTGCTCGAGCCCATGAGCGAGGTCGCCGGTCGCATGAGCGTGCTCGTCGGGTCCTATTTCCTGGCCAAGCATGCGGGCGGCCGCGGTACGCTGCTCGGGGGCGTGCCCGGCGTACTCCGCGGCTGTGTCACGATTCTCGGCGGCGGCACCTGCGGCCTGAACGCCGCCCGCATCGCGACCGGGATCGGGGCGGAGACGACGATCCTGGAGCTCGACAGCGAGCGCATGAGCTGGCTCGACACCGCCATCCCGGCGGCCCGCACGCTCTACTCCAGCGAGGCCGCAATCCTCGACATCCTGCCCCGGACGGATCTACTGATCGGTGCCGTGCTGCGCCCGGGCGCCCGGGCGCCGAAGCTCGTGACCCGCGAGATGCTCGGGCGGATGCGGAACGGGACGGTGCTCGTCGACATCTCGGTCGATCAGGGAGGCTGCATCGAGACCAGCCGCCCGACGACTCACGAGGAGCCGACCTACGTCGAGGAGGGTGTGATCCACTACTGTGTCGCAAACATGCCGGGCGCCTACGCGCGCACATCGACCCAGGCGCTGACCAGCGTGACCCTTCCGTACGTCGAAGCCCTGGCGCTCGGGGGCGTTGCGGACGCCTGCGAGCGACATCCCGAGCTGCTCGGCGGCATCCAGTCCCGGGCGGGCCGCCTCACCTGCCGCGAGGTCGGCGAGGCCCACGGCCTCGACTGGTCGCCCGCCGGCCCCTCCGATTCCGGGCGATAGACCCGAACCCTCAGGCCTTCAGGATCTCCTCGGCGATGATCAGCTTGCGGACCTCGGTCGTCCCGGCGCCGATCTCCAGCAGCTTGATGCCCCGGTAGAGCCGGTTCATCTCCGTCTCCCAGATATAGGAGACGCCGCCGTGGATCTGGGCCGCATGGTCCAGCACCTTGTTCAACGAGTCCGCACAGTAGAGCACCGAGGCGGCGGAGATCCGGTGGACCTCGCCGCGGCCGCCCTGCCCGGGTGGCAGGTCGTTCAACGAAGACAACGCATAGTAGTTGTAGAGGCGCATCGTATCCACGAGCACCGCCATCTCCGCCAGCCGCGACTGGATCATCTGGAAGCTCGCGATCGGCTGTCCGAACTGCTGCCGGCTCTTCGCGAAGTCGATCGAGAGCTCGAGCGCCCTTTCGGCCATCCCGACGCAGATCGGCGCGATCGCCGCCCGCTCGAGATCGAGACCGCTCATGACGCATTTCACGCCTTCGTTTTCGCGACCCACGACGTTGCCGACCGGCACGCGGCAATCGTCGAAGGCGAGCTCGGCGGTCTGGGAGCCACGAAAGCCCATCTTGACCATCTTCTGGGCGACCGTGCAGCCGGGCGTGTCCATCTCGACGATGAAGGCCGTGATGCCGTGGGCACCGGCGCCCGGATCCGTCTTCGCGTAGAGCAGACAGACGTCCGCCACTGGCCCGTTGGTGATGTAGAGCTTGCGGCCGTTCAAGACGTAGGCGTCGCCGTCGCGCACCGCGGTCGTCGCCATCGAGCCCAGGGCATCGGAACCCGCCCCGGGCTCCGTCAGGCCCAGACAGCCGATCAGGCTGCCGTCGGAGAGCCCGGGAATGAAGCGCTCGACCTGCTCGCGGCTGCCGTTGCGCAGGATGTTGTTCAGGCAGAGATTCTCATGGGCGACCCAGGACAGGCCCAGGGCGTGGTTCCAGCGCGAGAAGGCCTGCAGCACCAGCCCGCCGGCGAAGAGATCGAGATCCGCTCCGCCGAGGGCGGTCGGCACAGTGACGCCGAGATAGCCCTCCTTGCCGAGCGCCCGGAACTCCGCGTCGGGCCACCACTCCTCGTCGTCCATCCGACGGGCCAGCGGCGCCAGGCGCTCGCGTCCGTAGCGATCGGCCGCCTCGAGAATCGCTTGCTGGTCTTCGCTCAGGCGGAATCCCGCAGACATGCGCTCTGACTCCTCACGGATCGGATTGCGGATCGGATGCCGGCCCGGGACCGACCCCGGATGCCGGGATGCCCTCGATACCCGCTCCCATGATTCCATATTCCGCCCCGGACTTCTTGACATGCGGCGGGTTTTTATTGAGTCTCACCCACTGTCGATCGCGTCCGCGGGGGCAGCCCCCTCTGCCGGGAGATCCCGACTCTTGTCCGCCAACCTCGACCTGTGTCACGACGCGCGAGATGTCGGCCTTCGTAAGGACGCGCGATGAGCAGGGTCCCGGGAATCGAGAAGGTCCTGATCGCCAATCGCGGCGAGATCGCCATCCGCACGGCCCGCACCCTGCGTCGGCTGGGCATCGCGAGCGCCGCCGTGGTCCACGCCGAAGAGGCCGACGGACCCGCCGCGCGAGCAGTGGACGAGACTTGCCCGATCGTGGGGGAGAGCCCGGTCGCGGCCCACCTCGACGGGAAGCAGATCATCGCCCAGGCACGCCGGATCGGCGCCGACGCCCTGCATCCCGGCTACGGCTTCCTGGCCGAGAACGCAGAGTTCGCGGCTGCCGTCGAGGAGGCCGGCCTGCGCTGGATCGGACCCTCGCCCGCGGTGATCCGCCTGATGGGGGACAAGATCGCCTCCCGGCGCTTCGTGGCGGACGCAGGCATTCCCCTCACGCCCTCGGCCGTCGAGGAAGAGGATCCCGCCTCCTTCCGGGAGCGCATCCTCGCGATCGGATTCCCGATGCTCGTGAAGGCTTCCGCGGGCGGCGGCGGCAAGGGCATGCAGATCGTCCGGGAGGCCTCGCAGCTCGATGCCGCGCTCTCGCGCACCCGCTCCGAGGCCGAGCGTTATTTCGCGGACGGCCGGGTCTACGTGGAGCGTTATGTCGATCGGCCGCGTCATGTCGAGGTCCAGATCCTGGCCGACGACCACGGAAACGTGGTCCATCTCGGCGAGCGCGACTGCTCGATCCAGCGCCGCTTCCAGAAGCTGATCGAGGAGACGCCGGCGCCGGCGATGGCCCGGGCGCTGCGCGACCGGATCTGCGAGCAGGCCGTCGCCATCGCCCGCGCGGCCGGCTATCGCAACGCCGGGACGGTCGAGTTCGTGCTCGCACCGGACGGTGAGTTCTACTTTCTCGAGATGAACACCCGTCTGCAGGTCGAGCATCCGGTGACCGAGATGGTGACCGACCTCGATCTGGTCGAGCAGCAGATCCGGATCGCCGCCGGCGAGCCCCTCGCCTTCGATCAGGCGGCGATCCGCTTCGAGGGCGCGGCGATCGAGTGCCGGATCTGCGCCGAGGATCCGGGCGCCGACTTCCGGCCGGCGATCGGAGAGCTGCTGGAGGTCCGGCCCCCTTCTGGAGAAGGCGTGCGCTTCGACGGGGGAATCGAGACGGGACAGCGCGTGACCGCCGCCTTCGATCCGATGCTCGCCAAGCTGATCGTCCACGCCGCCGACCGCGACGCGGCCATCGCCCGCCTGCGTCAGGCGCTGCGCGAGACCGTGATCCTGGGCTGCACCACGAACACGGCCTGTCTCGAGCGCATCCTCGCCGAGCCGGACTTCGCCGCCGGTCGCGTGGAGACCGGATTCATCGCTCGCCACGAGGCCGTGCTCGAAGAGCCCCCGATCGACGAATCGCAGCGGCGGGCGATCCTCGCCGCGGCCGCGCTCTCCAACCGCGACTTCCTGGAGCAGGCCCGGGCGATCCCGGAGCCCTACGCCTCGATGGGCGCCTGGCGGAACTAAGGGCAGCTCGAAACAGCTGAGCGCAACGGAGAGCGAACGAGCGCGACTGGGGAAGCGTCGATGGGCTACGAGTTCGAGCTGAACGGAGAGGTCGTGCGCATTCATGCGACCCGACCGACGGAGTCGGCCGGCGACACGGGTCTCCGCGGGGATCGCTTCGACCTCGTGATCGACGGACGGCGGACGCGCGCGGAGCGGCGTCCCGGCCCCGAGCCCGGCGCCTGGCAGCTGGTCGTCGACGGAGTCGCCGAGCCGGTCTGGATCGCCACCCGGGGCGATACCCACTTCATCCATCTGCGTGGGCGGGTCCATCGCGTGGAAGCGGTCGACTCCCTCGAACGGGCTCGCCGGGAGGCGGCGCCGACGACGGGCGTCGAGCTGCTGCGGGCTCCGATGCCGGGCGTGGTCGTCGAGGTGGCGACCCGGGTCGGCGCCCGGGTCGTGGCGGGCGAGCTGCTGATGATGATCGAGAGCATGAAGCTACAGACGCCGATCGTCGCTCCCGAGGCAGCCCGGGTCGAGGAGATCTGCCTCGAGCCCGGCGCCTCCTTCGATCAGGGCGCAGACCTGGTCCGGCTCGCGCGCGACGACGCGGGCGCAACCGACGCCCAGGCCCCGGAGAAGGCGGACGCGCGGGCCTCGGAGAAGACCACGACCGACGGCTGCCAGCAGGTGAGGGAGGGAGACTCGAGATGATGCGCCGGATCCAGAGCCGGATCGACGTCCGCGGCGCGGAGTACGCGCGCTTCCGGGCCCGCAACCTCGAACGTGTCGGCGAGTTCCGTCGACGCCAGGAAGAGGCCCGCCACGCCCGACCCCAACGCGACCTCGACCGCCTCGCGCATCACGGCAAGACCTTCGTGCGCCAGCGGATCGAGCGGCTGATCGATCCCGGCACGCCCTTCCTCGAGCTCTCCTCCCTTGCCGCCTGCATGGAGTACGAGGGCGAAGCGAAGAGCGCGAGCGTCGTGACCGGAATCGGTGTCGTCTCCGGCCGCGAGGTGATGATCCGAGCCGACGATCCCAGCATCAAGGGTGGCGCCTGGTACCCGCTCACGGTGAAGAAGAACGTCCGCTGTCTCGACATCGCGATCGAGAACCGGCTGCCGGTCGTCCACATCTGCGACAGCGCCGGAGGCTTCCTGCCGCTGCAGTCGGAACTCTTCGCGGACCGCATCTCCGCCGGCCGCATCTTCCGCAACCAGTCGATCCTCTCCAAGATGGGCGTGCCCCAGCTCGCCCTCGTCTTCGGACAGTGCACGGCGGGCGGCGCCTACATTCCCACGCTCTCGGACTACAGCGTGATCTTGCGCGGAAACGGCGGCATCTTCCTCGGCGGCCCGCCGCTGGTGAAGGCGGCCACGGGCGAGATCGTCGACGCCGACAGCCTCGGTGGCGCCGATCTCCATACCCGGGTGAGCGGCGTCGCCGACTACGCCGCCAACTCCGAGGAGGAGGCGATCCTGCTCGGTCGCGAGATCGTCGCGCAGTGGACGCGGGCGCCGAAGACCGTGATCGAGCGACGCGACCCCGAGCCCCCCGCCTACGATCCCGAAGAGCTCTACGGGATCATCCCGGACGACATCAAGATCCAATTCGACATGCACGAGGTGATCGCCCGCATCGTCGACGGGAGCTACTTCCACGAGTACCAGCCCGACTACGGCAAGACCCTCGTCTGCGGCTACGCCTGGATCTGGGGCCAGAAGGTTGGCATCCTCGCCAACAACGGCGTGCTCTTCAACGATTCATCCTTGAAGGGAGCCCACTTCATCGAGCTCTGCAACCAGAACCGTACGCCGCTGGTCTTCCTCCAGAACATCACGGGCTTCATGGTCGGTCGCGAGTACGAGGCGCGCGGGATCTGCAAGGACGGCGCTAAGTTCATCATGACCCAGGCCTGCAGCGAGGTCCCGAAGTTCACCGTCATGTGCAACGGCTCCTTCGGCGCGGGCAACTACGGCATGTGCGGCCGGGCCTACGACGGACGCTTCATTTTCAGCTGGCCCAACCACCAGATCGGAATCATGGGCGCCGAGCAGGCCGCCAACACCCTCGCGGACGTGAAGATCCGCCAGCTCGAGCGCCAGGGCATGAGCGTCACGCCCGAGGAAATCGAGGCCATCCGTCGCCCCGTGCTCGAATCCTTCGAGCGCGAGTCCTCGGCCTACTACGCGACCTCCCAGCTCTGGGACGACGGCCTGATCGATCCCGTCGACACCCGAAACGCCCTCGGAATCGCGATCTCCGCCTCCCTCCATACGCCGATCGGCGAGCCGCGCTACGGCGTGCTGCGCCTCTGAGGGAGACGGAGCCCGGACCGCGGGGCTCCACGAAAAAGGCCCCTGGGCTGCGCATCGGCTGCCCAGGGGCCCCCGAACCGATCCGACTCGACGGGACTTCCCGAGCGAGCCGGATGGGTGAATCAGGCCTGGGCGCGGCGTCCCGTCGCCGAAAGCCCCGCCAGACCGAGCATCAGCAGCAGCGCCGTCCCCGGCTCGGGCACGGCCGCAACGACCTCATTGCCCAGGATCTGCGCGAGCTGCGTCGTCGGATGCACGTCGTCGAAGAAGGCGAAGCCGCTGCAGGTCGCGTCGGGCACGTTCGCCCCCGCTCCCACGCAGGACGTCGTCAGGTCGATCCCAGCCGGCAGACCGAAAAGTGCCGGATTGGCGCCCACCGCATCGAATAGCGCGATCGTATCGAAGAACTGCACACCACCCGGCAGAGCCGCCAGGATGGCCGCGTTCAGGTCCTCGGAGGCCGCACGACCGTCGACCGGTGCCGTGCCACCCAGACCCAGAATCTCGGGAATGCCGCCCACATCGCCCACACCGACGAAGAGGATGTTCTGGGCACCCGCTCCCTGGAGCATCCCGATCGAGGTCGTGATGGCCGCGACGGCGTCGTCGATCACCTGCTGGCGCGCCGCGCCGCTGAGGCCATCGATCACGATGTCGCGAACGTCGTTGCCGCCGAAGTTGACGAGATAGAGGGCGTTGGGGTCGACCGCGCCGCCCTGGGCCTGGAGCAGCAGCCCCGTCTGGGCCACCGCGTCCGGCAGGGTATCCCCGTCGTCCCGGGCGCGGGCCCCGCCGAAGCCGAAGTTGTCACCGCCGAAGAGGGAGCCGACCGAGTTGCTGCCCTCGACCGCCTGGTTCACGACATCTGCGAACATCGGGCCGTTGGTGAACCGACCCTGGAAGTAGCCCTGCGACGCCGGGGTCACGTCGACTGCCCCCCCGGTCGCGTTCAGGACCGCTGCCTGCGTATTGCCCGCGTCGACGAGGCTGTCGCCGACGACGAAGAGGTTGCTGAAGTTGAGTGCTGCCGCGTTCCCGGCGCTCAGAACGCCGACGAGCAGAGCTGCCGTAGAATACAAGAACAATAGCCGCTTCATGGAGAAGGACTCCTTCCCAGTTCCCAGGTGATGGACCGGCCCGAAGGGGGCACAGGCCTCGATCACTTCTTCTACCACGTGGGGATTCCGAAGGTCAATCAATAAGATGAGGAGAACCCTGGGGTTCACAGTCGGTCGGCATCCGTCGACGATTCGGTTCCGGCTCCGGATTGACCCGATCATGGCCTATTCCTTCGGACATCCCTCACGATGCTCTCCTCGCCCTCCCCAAGGCGCGGACCGGGTCCGGTGGCGACCGCCGGGTACCCTCTGACCCACTGTCGAGAAGACGTCGGCATCAGCGGCCGCGGTGGCGGAGACCGCCCCATGTGCAACTCCACCCCCTACCATGGACTGGGAGCTCCGGGACGGACATGACGACCGACTCGAGCGCTGCGATCGCGGCCCTCTCGACCTCGGACGGTCAGTCGAGGCCGAGGTCGTGGTTCGGTCGTCTGGGGGAAAACCGCATGGGCGCGCGCCGCGCGCTGCCGGCGCCGACCGGATGGGGACTCGTGGCGGCCGCGATGGCGGCCGCGATGGCCCCTCTGGAGCCGAATCTGCTGGAGGAGGGCTACCTGCTCCACTTCGCCCAGCGCATGGTCGCGGGCGAGCGACTCTTCACGGATCTCGCGAGCTTCACGGGCCCCCTGCCCTTCCAGCTCCTCGCCCGGCTATTCCGCCTGTTCGGCGAGGACGTGGCCGTACAACGAGGGGCCATCGCGGTTGGGGGCGGCCTCTCGACGGCGGCCATCGTGGCACTCGCCGGGGGAGCCGGCGTC